>NZ_CBFFRL010000002.1:0-70553 GCF_965644215.1 Phytobacter sp. V69 | reverse complement strand
ATACGGCCTCATTTCTCGCTGCCGTCCAGATCAGATGCATCGCTCTCTGGGCTAAAATCTTGTGACGACACTATCTAACAGACGAGCAAAATGCCATGCTCACTGAGTTGTTAAAAGGCCGCAATGCGGCCTTTTTCTTTTCTTTACAATACGTCAACAAGTGCGGTTAACGAAATTATTTAGAGGTATTCCACCTTGGTAATTTCGAATTCGACATCACCACCCGGTGTGCGAATGACAACCACATCATCCTGTTCCTTGCCAATCAGGCCACGTGCGATCGGTGAATTCACGGAGATCAGATTTTGCTTAAAATCCGCTTCGTCATCACCCACGATGCGGTAAGTCTGCTCTTCATCATTATCCAGATTAAGCACGCTCACCGTACTACCAAAAATCACACGCCCATTTTGCGGCATTTTAGAGATATCGATAACCTGTGCATTGGACAGTTTTGCTTCGATATCTTTGATACGGCCTTCACAGAAGCCCTGCTGCTCGCGGGCCGCATGGTATTCCGCATTTTCTTTCAGGTCACCATGTTCACGCGCTTCTGCGATCGCGGCGATAATTTCAGGACGGCGCACTGATTTCAAAAAATCCAGCTCTTCGCGCAATTTTTCGGCACCACGTAAGGTCATCGGAATAGCTTGCATTTGTTATACCTCTTAAACATTCCTGTAAGGAGCAGTCTCCCGCCCCGGCTGCTATGTCTGCCCGGATTCAGGCGCATAACCCCCGACCAGAAGCAAAAGAAAACTGACCCGGAGACAAAGCTCCAGGTCAGCAACAATTTTTCAATTTGATACGTATTTTACCCGGAAGTTCACTATGGGTCATCGTTTACTTTCCGGGTCGATGCGCCGTAGTATGACGGCTTGTTTCCAGGTTGTTAGCGCGAGATTATGCGATTTTCCAGATTTTTCATCGTATTGACCACAAGTATAGCCCTGAATGTTCAGGCCGCGAATGTCGACGAGTACATTAACCAGTTGCCGGACGGCGCGAATCTCGCCCTCATGGTGCAAAAGGTCGGCGCGCAAGAACCGGACATCGATTATCACGGCAAGCAAATGGCTTTACCGGCGAGTACGCAAAAAGTCATCACCGCGCTGGCTGCATTATTACAGCTTGGTCCAGACTTCCGTTTCACTACCACGCTGGAGAGCAAAGGCACGATCAGTGATGGTGTATTGAAAGGCGACTTAGTTGCGCGGTTTGGCGGCGATCCGACGCTAAAACGTCAGAATATTCGCAATATGGTTGCAACCCTGAAAAAATCCGGTGTGCAGAAAATCGAGGGCAATGTTCTGATCGACACCTCGATTTTTGCCAGCCACGACAAAGCCCCTGGCTGGCCATGGAACGACATGACCCAGTGCTTTAGTGCCCCGCCGGCGGCCGCCATTATCGACCGTAACTGTTTCTCTGTTTCGTTGTATAGCGCGCAGAAACCCGGCGATCTCGCCTATATTCGTATTGCATCCTATTACCCTGTGAACATGTTCAGCCAGGTCCGCACGCTGGCACGCGGCTCCTCCGAAGGGCAATACTGCGAACTGGATGTTGTACCTGGGGATTTAAACCGCTTCACGCTAACCGGCTGCCTGCCGCAGCGCGCTGACCCGTTGCCGCTGGCATTTGCCATTCAGGACGGTGCCAGCTATGCAGGCGCTATTTTGAAGGCAGAGCTCAAAGATGCAGGTATTACTTATACGGGAACCCTGCTGCGCCAGACGCTGGTCAATGAGCCCGGCACGGTAATCGCCAGCACGCAGTCGGTCCCCTTGCACGATTTGCTGAGAACCATGCTGAAAAAATCGGACAACATGATCGCCGATACCGTTTTCCGCATGATCGGACATGCCCGTTTTGGAGTACCCGGGACCTGGCGGGCTGGCTCCGACGCGGTACGACAGATTCTGCGTCAGCAAGCCGGTGTGGATATCGGTAATACGATCATTGCCGATGGTTCCGGCCTGTCGCGCCATAATCTGATCGCCCCCGCCACCATGATGCAGGTGCTCCAGTACATCGCCCAGCATGACAGCGAGCTCAATTACATCTCGATGCTGCCGCTCGCGGGCTACGATGGTTCGTTACAGTACCGTGCGGGTCTGCATGAGGCTGGCGTAGATGGCAAGGTATCCGCCAAAACCGGTTCGCTGCAGGGTGTCTATAACCTGGCAGGCTTTATCACCACCGCAAGCGGTCAGCGAATGGCATTTGTGCAGTATCTGTCAGGCTATGCGGTGGAACCCGCCGATCAGCGTAACCGCCGCATTCCGTTAGTTCGCTTCGAAAGCCGCCTGTATAAAGACATCTACCAGAACAACTAATAAAAAAAGCCGGGCAGCGTCAACGCTTGCCCGGCTCACAGTGCCTGTATCCCCTCTCAGACGTTCGCCTGCAGGGGACTAGCAGAATCAGTGCTTGTAGATGAACTCAACGCCTTCTTCGTCATCTTCGTCCCAGTCATCATCATCCAGATCGTCGTCTTCGTCTTCGGCTTCTTCAAGCTGCTGACGATGGTAATCGTCCCACATGAATTCGACTTTCTCTGGCTGCTTATCTTCCTGAGCCTGATTAACCGGGTTTTCGATGATAAAGGTCATCACATCCCAGCAGAGCTCCCTAACGCCCTGCTGGCTGGCAGCAGAGATAAGGTAATGTTTATCTTCCCAGCCCAGTGCTTCGGCAATCTCTTTCGCTTTGGCTTCTGCTTCGGCTTTATCCATCAGGTCAATTTTGTTGAACACCAACCAACGCGGTTTAGCTGCCAGCTTCTCGCTGTATTTTTCCAGCTCGCCAATGATGATCCGCGCGTTATCTACCGGATCAGAACCGTCGATCGGATCGATATCGATCAGGTGCAGCAATACGCGGCAGCGCTCAAGGTGTTTCAGGAAGCGAATCCCCAAGCCTGCGCCTTCGGATGCGCCTTCAATCAGCCCCGGAATATCCGCAACCACGAAGCTTTTTTCGTTATCCATACGCACGACGCCGAGGCTCGGCACCAGAGTGGTAAACGGATAGTCCGCCACTTTCGGTTTCGCTGCAGACACAGCGCGGATGAAGGTAGACTTGCCCGCATTAGGCATCCCCAACATCCCGACGTCCGCCAGCAGCATCAGTTCCAGCATCAGGTCGCGTTTGTCACCCGGCGTACCCATCGTCTTCTGACGCGGCGTACGGTTAACGGATGATTTGAAACGGGTGTTACCCAGACCGTGCCAGCCGCCCTTTGCCACCATCAGACGCTGACCGTGTTTGGTCATATCACCCATGGTTTCGCCAGTGCCCTGGTCGATCACGCGAGTACCTACCGGCACTTTCACAGTGACGTCTTTACCGCGCTTACCGGTACAGTCACGGCTCTGACCATTCTGCCCACGTTCCGCACGGAAGGATTTTTCAAAGCGGTAATCAATCAGGGTATTCAGGTTTTCATCAGCTTCCAGCCAGACGTCACCACCATCACCACCGTCGCCGCCATCCGGGCCACCGTTGGGAATGTATTTTTCACGACGGAAGCTTACACAACCGTTACCACCATCACCCGCCACGACCAGGATGGCCGCTTCATCAACAAACTTCATTTTACTCTCCGTAACTCATTCGCCTGATCGGGGCAAAGTGACAACCACTTCACGCTTGCGCCAGCGTCCCCAAAGACGATGGCCAATGGCGGAATACATTGCTCCCGCAACCACGACAAACGCACCGAGATAACCGATAAGGTTTAACATCGGTCTGGCGAAAAAATCGGGCCAGGCCATTGATAATAAATCTGAAAACAACAGCGTAAACAGCGGCGTCAGCGTGATGAGCGCACTCACCTGCGCGGCCTGCCAGCGAGCCATCGCTTCTGCCAGCGCGCCATAGCCGACCAGCGTATTCAGGCCGCAGAAAAACAGACACGCCAGTTGCCAGTCGCTGAGTTGGGAAATCACACCGGGTTTCGCCAGAGGCAGCAACGCTATCGTACATAAAGTGTACAGCAAAAAGAGGATCTGCTGTGAAGCCAGACGCCGTAATAATACTTTTTGCGCAACACCGTAACTCACCCAAACCATTGCCGCACCCACACCGAAAATGACACCCCAGGTGTAGTCGGTCAGTTTGGTAAAAATCTCCACCAGGCTGGTGTTGAAAAACATCACCAGACCGCAGAGCAACATGATTGCGCCTATCACCTGCGTTCCACGCATCTTCTCTTTCAGGATAAAGACGCTGGCGACCATCATGCCAACCGGTGACAGCTGGCCAATCACCTGCGAGGCGGTAGGGCTTAAATACTGTAGGGAGGAACTAAAGAGCACGAAGTTACCGAATAACCCACCGGTCGCAATGGCGAGCAGCGCCAGCCACTTTGGCTTGCGAAACAGACGCAGCGAGGGGAGTTTACGCTTACAGGCGAGAATCGTACCAAGGCCGATTCCTGCCATTAAAAAGCGATAAAACACCACCGTCGGGGGTTCCATCACCGTCAGCACCTGCTTCATTGCAATTGGCAATGCACCCCAGCACATCGCGGTGGTGAGAGCCAAAAGAATGCCAATGCCGGCCTGCTGCTTCATGCCCGTTTTCCCTACAGAAAATTTTCCGGACTTCTAATGTAAAAAGCCCCGCAACGTGTTGCGGGGCTTTTATCCGTTACCGGACCACGAAAAACTTACTCAGCAACGATGCTGATGTATTTACGGTTGTTCGGGCCTTTAACTTCAAATTTCACTTTACCGTCTGCTTTAGCAAACAGAGTGTGGTCACGACCGCAACCTACGTTGTTACCAGCGTGGAATTTGGTGCCACGCTGACGAACGATAATGCTGCCCGCCAAAACGGTTTCGCCACCGAAACGCTTAACGCCGAGACGTTTAGCTTCTGAATCGCGACCGTTACGAGTTGAGCCGCCAGCCTTTTTATGTGCCATTTAAATCTACTCCTCAGGTCTTAGGCGCTGATGCCAGTGATTTTCACATCAGTGAACCACTGACGATGGCCCTGCTGCTTACGATAGTGTTTACGACGACGAAACTTAACGATTTTAACTTTCTCGCCACGACCGTGAGCAACAACTTCAGCTTTGATTACGCCGCCATCAACGAAAGGAACGCCGATTTTGACTTCTTCACCGTTTGCGATCATCAGAACTTCAGCGAATTCAACAGATTCGCCAGTTGCGATGTCCAGCTTTTCCAGGCGAACGGTCTGACCTTCGCTTACTCGGTGTTGTTTACCACCACTTTGGAAAACCGCGTACATAAAAAACTCCGCTTCCGCGCACTTCATCGTGTGATTCAGAGTGCGCTATAAATATTCACAATAGGGCGCGAATATTACGCAAAACGCGAGCCTTTGACAAGTGCGATCGTCAATCCATGCAGAAAAAAAACACAATACGTAGGGCGACGTTTATCTGGCGCGTTTTTTCAGTACAATCAGCAATACTATTCTAACCCGTAACCCTTCGTTATCCCATTTTGATATGTGGTAAACAGGACTGAAAGCCCGGCTTTTGCGATGAATTTAGAAAAAATCAATGAGTTAACCGCGCAAGATATGGCGGGTGTTAATGCGACAATCCTGCAACAGCTCAACTCTGATGTTCAGTTAATCAATCAGTTGGGTTATTACATTGTCAGCGGCGGCGGTAAACGCATCCGTCCGATGATTGCCGTTCTGGCAGCGCGTGCCGTTGGCTATGAAGGCAACGCGCATGTCACCATCGCCGCATTAATCGAATTTATCCACACGGCGACGCTTCTCCACGATGATGTTGTGGATGAATCAGATATGCGTCGTGGTAAAGCCACCGCTAACGCTGCGTTTGGTAATGCGCCCAGCGTTCTGGTGGGCGATTTTATTTACACCCGCGCGTTTCAGATGATGACCAGCCTCGGTTCACTAAAAGTGCTGGAAGTGATGTCCAGAGCGGTGAATGTGATCGCCGAGGGTGAAGTTCTGCAACTGATGAACGTCAATGACCCGGACATCACCGAAGAAAACTACATGCGCGTGATTTACAGTAAAACCGCGCGTCTGTTCGAGGCGGCAGCGCAGTGTTCTGGTTTGTTGGCAGGCTGTAGCGACGCGCAAGAGAAAGGGTTGCAGGATTATGGTCGCTACCTGGGCACCGCCTTCCAGCTCATTGACGATTTGCTGGACTACAGCGCTGATGGCGAAACGCTGGGTAAAAACACCGGCGATGACCTCAACGAAGGCAAACCGACGCTCCCCTTACTGCATGCGATGCATAACGGCACCGCAGAGCAGGCACAGATGATTCGTGAAGCTATCGAGCAGGGTAACGGCCGTCATCTTCTGGAACCTGTTTTGGAAGCAATGGCTGCCTGTGGCTCGCTGGAATGGACGCGTCGCCGCGCAGAAGAAGAAGCGGATAAAGCTATCGCTGCTCTGCAGGTTCTTCCGGATTCTCCGTGGCGCGAAGCGCTCATTGGTCTCGCCCATATCGCTGTCCAGCGCGATCACTGATTATTCTGCTTTCCCGCTAACCACGGGAAAGCGTCAATAAGTTCTTGTAACCATCTCAAAATACGCCAGAAACCTCAACTCACGCCCCTGGTGAATTCTTAAAGCTCACTCTATTACATGAACTTTTTAGAGCATTAGCTCTTGTATGCGTATAGTAAACATTCTTCATATTGCCATATTTTTTTAATGGTTTTCACAGGGAGGAAGAATGGAAAACAAATTTATCGACTGGCATCCGGCGGATATCATTGCCGGACTACACAAAAAAGGGACATCGCTGGCCGCAGAATCACGCAAATCTGGTTTGAGTTCATCGACGCTGGCTAACGCGCTAACACGCTCATGGCCGAAAGGAGAGCTTATTATTGCCCGTGCACTGGATACCGATCCCTGGGTGATTTGGCCATCGCGCTATCACGATCCCATTACCCATGAATTTATCGACAGAACCAGCATGATGCGGCAGAGGAAGCCAAAATAAATCGATGAGGAACCCCCTTCCCGAACGGCAAGGGGGTTTACTACAAAGGGGAATTACTCGCCTTTTACGCGCTCAATATTCGCGCCAAGCGCACTCAGCTTGTCTTCAATGCGCTCGTAACCGCGATCGATATGGTAAATACGATCGACGATAGTCGTCCCTTCCGCGATACAACCTGCCAGCACCAGGCTGGCAGACGCACGCAGGTCGGTCGCCATCACTTGCGCACCAGAGAGCTTTTCAACGCCGTGGCAAATCGCGGTGTTGCTCTCGATTTCCGCATGTGCCCCCATACGAATCAGCTCAGGAATGTGCATGAAACGGTTTTCAAAGATCGTCTCAGTGATCACACCCGTGCCTTCCGCAACGAGGTTCAGCAGCGTGAACTGTGCCTGCATATCCGTCGGGAATGCCGGATGCGGTGCAGTGCGCACATTCACAGCCTTCGGACGTTTACCGTGCATGTCCAGGCTTACCCAGTCATCACCCACTTCGATTTCCGCACCGGCTTCACGCAGTTTCGCCAGCACAGCATCCAGCGTGTCAGGTTTCGCATTGCGACACATGATTTTGCCGCCAGAGATCGCCGCAGCCACCAGGAAGGTGCCGGTTTCAATACGGTCAGGCAGAACGCGGTAGGTACCGCCGCCCAGACGTTCAACGCCCTCAATGGTGACACGGTCAGTGCCCTGGCCGCTGATTTTTGCACCCAGTGCATTGAGGAAGTTTGCGGTATCAACGATTTCTGGCTCGCGCGCGGCGTTTTCGATGATGGTGGTACCTTCGGCCAGCGTCGCTGCCGACATGATGGTAACCGTCGCGCCAACGCTGACTTTATCCATCACGATATGCGCGCCTTTCAGGCGACCATTGACGCTCGCTTTGACATAGCCTTCTTCCAGCTTAATTTCCGCGCCAAGCTGTTCCAGACCTGTGATGTGCAGATCCACAGGACGTGCGCCAATGGCGCAACCGCCCGGTAAGGAAACCTGCCCCTGACCAAAACGCGCAACCAGCGGCCCCAGCGCCCAGATAGAGGCACGCATGGTTTTGACCAGATCGTAAGGCGCACAAAACACATTGACCTTGCTTGCATCGATCCAGACGGATCCATTGCGTTCAACCTTGGTACCCAGCTGGCTCAGCAGCTTCAAGGTGGTATCAATGTCTTTCAGTTTCGGAACGTTTTGGATCTCTACCGGTTCTTCTGCCAACAGTGTGGCAAAAAGGATCGGTAACGCGGCGTTTTTAGCACCTGAAATTGTGACCTCGCCCTGGAGCCGGGTTGGCCCCTGTACACGAAACTTATCCATTCATCTGATCTCTGTTAAGAATTCACACGCGCTGCGGGCGTAATACCCGTAGCTCAAAAACCGTTTAGTTTGCGATCGCGTGCCCACTCTTGCGGGGTATACGCTTTGATCGAGAGAGCGTGAATGCGGTTGTCCGCAATGTATTCCGCTAATGGGCCATACACGGCCTGCTGTTTTTTGACCCGGCTCATGCCGTCAAAAACCTCACCCACAGCAATAACCTGAAAGTGACTGCCATCGCCAGAGACGTGGGCTTCCTGGAGAGAGAGTGCGTTCATCAGCACTGTCTGAATTTCATGATTTTCCATGGGCGTTAATTTCATCTGATAGTGAAAACAGCCCCACATCTTAGAGGAAAGTGAGGCGGTCTTAAATAAGCAAAAAGCCTCGTTGGTAAACCAAACGAGGCTTTAGAGAGTAACGTACTGAAAAAATTAGCGAGGCAATACGTCAGCCGGCAAATTATATAATGCCGCAAGCGTCTGCAGATTCTCGCTGATCCCTTCAAGTGAAACCTGACTACCCTGAGTTTTCCCCTCAGCAACGATGTGAATCAACAGTGCGACGCCAGCGGTATCAACACGTGATACCGCGTGCAGATCGATGCAGGTTGCCCCTTTCATTGCTTCCTGGCGAGCATTCCACAATGGGTTCAGTACGTCCTGGTCGAGCTCTCCCTGCAATAGCAGGCGCTCACCTTCACGCACCCAGCTTAATTGCGGCGTCATTATTTCTTCTGATCCAGTGAAATTTTCTGGTGAGAAATAGACTGCAGCTGTGCGGTCAGGCCATCAATACCCTTCGTACGCAGCAGGTCGCTCCACTCATTCTGTTTGGTGGTGATCATGCTCACTCCTTCGGCGATCATGTCATAGGCCTGCCAGTTGCCGGACTGCGTGTTTTTACGCCACTGGAAATCCAGGCGCACGGGAGGACGACCGTTCGGATCGACAATGGTCACACGGATCGGCACGATCGTGGCATCACCCAGCGGTTGTTCCGGTGCAATCTGGTAGGTCTGGCCATGGTACATCGCCAGCGCCTGGCCGTAAGCCTGTTTCAGATATTCACGGAAAGCCGCAAAGTAGGCATCACGCTGTGCAGGGGTCGCATCTTTGTAGTAACGACCCAGCACCAGAGCACCGGCGTATTTCACCTGGACGTACGGCAGCAATTCCTGATCAACCACATCGCGCAGATAGTCTGGATTTGCGCGAATCTTCGGCTGCTCGTTTTTGAGACGATCAAACGTTTTCTGCGCCGCTTCCTGCATTGCTTTGTACGGATTGGCTTGTTCCACCGCGTTGGCAAGGCCAAGTGGTGCGATAACCAGCATGGCAACCATTAATAGACGTTTAAACATGCGTCAACTCTCCTCGTTAGTTCGTCTTACCAGCAGACGGTGCGCTGGAAGTATCATCCTGCTGTTGCGGCTGCGCATCGCCAGAATTCTTATTGTCACTGCCTTTACTGCTGTAAAGGAATTGTCCGATCAGGTCCTCAAGGACCATGGCGGATTTGGTATCCTGGATGGTGCTGCCTTCTTTAAGCATAGAAGTTCCCAGCTCAGGATCCTCAAAACCCACATTCAGGGCCAAATATTGTTCCCCCAGCAGACCTGACGTACGAATGGCCAGCGAACTGGTGTCAGGAATCTGGTTGTAGCGCTCTTCGATATCCAGCGCGACGCGCGGCAGATAGGTTTTCGGGTCGAGCTCGATATCCGCAACCCGCCCAATGACAACACCACCAATACGCACCGGCGAACGCGCTTTCAGACCGCCGATGTTGTCGAAGGTTGCGTACACGCGATACGTCGGTTCGGTGCGCATAGAGGCGACATCGGCCGCTTTCAGGCAGATAAACAGCCCTGCCAGCAGCGCCAGTACCAGAAAAATGCCTACCCAAATTTCACTTTTTTTCGTTTGCATGAACTCAATTCCCAAACATCAATGCGGTGAGCACAAAATCGAGACCAAGGACGGCCAGCGAAGAGTGCACAACGGTACGCGTCGTTGCCCGACTGATCCCGGCAGAGGTCGGGATCGCGTCGTAACCATTAAACAAGGCAATCCAGGTAACGGTGATAGCAAAGACAACGCTCTTAATCAGACAGTTCACCAGATCCAGTCGCCAGTCGACGGCGTTTTGCATCGCCGACCAGAAGAACCCTGAGTCGATTCCTTTCCAGTTCACACCCACCAGCGAACCACCCCAAATGCCTACCGCAACGAAGATGATTGTCAGTAAAGGCAAGGAGATAACGCCAGCCCAGAAGCGAGGGGAAATCACGCGGCGCAGTGGGTCAACAGCCATCATTTCAAGACTTGAAAGTTGCTCAGTCGCACGCATCAGGCCGATTTCAGCAGTCAGTGCAGAACCCGCACGCCCGGCGTAAAGCAGCGCAGCGACGACCGGCCCCAGCTCACGCAGCAGCGACAGCGCCACCAGCATGCCCAGACTGGTTTCTGCGCTATAGGTTGTGAGCACCAGATAGCCCTGCAAACCAAGCACCATGCCGATAAATACGCCAGACACAATAATAATGAGCATCGACAGGACACCCACATTATAGAGTTGGCGCACCAGCAACGGCGCTTGCTTGCGGAACTCCGGCTTGCCGACCAGCGCGTTGAAGAGCATTAAACCAGCGCGGCCAAACGTCGCGATCGTCTTGATCCCGCGATGCCCAAGCGACGCCAGTGCATGTAACAACATGAGTGGCTTAACTCCCTGTCTCAAATAAATCGGATTGATATTGACCTGCGGGATAGCGGAACGGAACGGGGCCGTCAGCAATGCCGTCGAGGAACTGACGGACGCGAGGGTCAGCGTTTTCTTGCAAGCCTTGCGCACTGCCTTGCGCAACAATTTTCCGGTCTGCAACGATATACGCATAATCGGCGATGCTCAGTACTTCCGGCACGTCATGGGAGACCACCACACAGGTCACGCCCAGCGCGCTATTCAGTTCAGAAATGAGCTTCACCAGTACACCCATGGTAATAGGATCCTGGCCGACGAAGGGTTCGTCGAACATGATTAAATCGGGTTCCAGCGCGATAGCCCTTGCCAGTGCAGCACGACGCGCCATTCCACCAGAGAGTTCAGAAGGCATCAGCTTCGCCGCACCACGCAGCCCTACCGCTTCCAGCTTCATCATGACCGTACTTTTCAGCAACGCAGCCGGCAAGTTCGTATGTTCACGCAACGGATAGGCCACGTTATCGAACACGGTCATATCGGTAAACAATGCGCCGGACTGGAACAACATGCTCATTCTTTTACGCACGGTGAACAGCCGGGAACGACTCATCTCGGGGATGTTTTCGCCGTCGAAGAGGATCTCGCCCGCATCTGGCGGTATCTGTCCGCCGATAAGACGCAGCAATGTTGTTTTACCAATCCCGGACGGACCCATGATGGCGGTGATTTTACCGCGCGGCACCGTCAGCGAGATGTTGTCGAAAATACGACGACTCCCGCGAGAGAAACTCACGCCACGGATATCGACTAGATTCGCCACAGTCTGGCTCATTCATTCTTCCTTATAAGCCTTGATTGGGTCTAAGCATGACGCCGGATAACAGCAAGAACCCACCATTTTTACAGAATATTACCCGCTTGAGTTAGCGAAAGCTGGCATTTGTTTTACTTTTGAGCCGCATAAAGTCAAAATTAAGAATTCTCTACGCCGCTCGAAATTCCCGGTTTTTCCCGGCAATCGCAGCCTGCGGACCGGCAGATTATACCTCAAGAAAGGACTTTAGATGCTTTTAGCGACGGCGCTGTTAATTATTGGTTTACTGTTAGTGGTATACAGCGCTGACCGATTAGTATTCGCCGCCTCGATTTTATGCCGCAATCTGGGCATTCCTCCGTTGCTCATTGGCATGACCGTGGTGAGCATCGGTACCTCTCTGCCGGAGATCATTGTTTCCGTCGGGGCGTCCATGCACGGCCAGCTTGATCTGGCAATCGGCACGGCGCTGGGTTCTAACATCACCAATATTCTGCTGATACTTGGGGTCGCTGCGCTTCTGCACCCATTTACCGTCCATTCCGATATCCTGCGCCGTGAATTGCCGCTAATGTTAATAACCAGCCTGCTGGCAGGGTTAGTACTGTTTGACGGGCAACTCACCCGGATGGATGGCGTATTTTTACTTCTGCTGGCCGTGCTATGGCTGGTGTACATTGTTAAAATCGCCCGTCTGGCCGAACTGCAGGGGAGCGATACGCTCACGCGTGAGCAGGTTGCTGAATTGCCGCGTGGCGGTAGTTTGTCCGTCGCATGCTTATGGCTTGGCGTCGCACTGATCATCATGCCGATGTCAACCCGCATGGTCGTGGACAACGCTACGGTGGTCGCAAACTACTTCGAGATGAGCGAATTAACCATCGGCCTGACGGTGATTGCCATCGTGACGGGCCTGCCGGAACTGGCGACAGCGATCGCCGGGGCACGTAAAGGAGAAGACGATATTGCGATTGGTAATATCATCGGCTCGAATATTTTCAACATCACGCTGGTGCTGGGTTTACCCGCACTGATAGCGCCGGGCACCTTTAATAGCCTGGCTTTTACGCGAGATTATGGCGTGATGTTACTGGTCAGCGTCATTTTTGCCCTCACCTGCTGGCGGCGTAAACAGCAGACGGGCAAAGGCGTAGGCGCATTGTTGTTAGGCGGTTTCATTACCTGGTTGGCGCTACTGTACTGGGTTACACCGCGTTTGATAGGATAACTGGACACACATTTATGTCGCATATCGATCTGCAACCGGGGTTCGACTTTCAACAGGCCGGCCGGGATGTTCTGCAAATTGAACGTGAAGGTCTGGCCCAGCTTGATCAATACATTAATCAAGACTTTGCGCAGGCCTGTGAGAAAATATTCTATTGCAGCGGCAAAGTCGTGGTTATGGGCATGGGCAAATCGGGTCATATCGGTCGTAAGATGGCCGCGACCTTTGCCAGCACCGGGACCTCTTCTTTCTTTGTCCATCCAGGGGAAGCGGCGCATGGCGATCTGGGTATGGTCGGTTCACAGGATGTGGTAATTGCCCTGTCGAACTCCGGTGAGTCGAATGAGATTCTGGCGTTGATCCCAGTACTTAAGCGGCTGAAGGTGTTTCTGATCTGTATGACCAGCCGTCCGGATAGCACCATGGGCCGTTCGGCGGATATTCATCTGTGCGTGAAGGTGCCGCAAGAAGCGTGTCCATTAGGTATGGCGCCGACCTCCAGCACCACCGCCGCATTGGTGATGGGCGATGCGCTGGCGGTCGCGTTGCTGAAGGCACGGGGTTTCACGGCAGAAGATTTTGCGCTTTCTCATCCAGGTGGTGCGCTTGGGCGTAAGCTCCTGCTGCGGGTCAATGACATTATGCACACTGGCGATGAAATTCCACATGTGAGTAAAGACGCCACGCTGCGTGACGCACTCCTGGAGATCACGCGCAAGAATTTGGGCCTGACGGTTATTTGCGACGATCTGATGAAGATCGAAGGTATTTTTACCGATGGTGACTTGCGCCGCGTGTTTGATATGGGCGCAGATGTACGCCGTTTAGGTATTGCCGAGGTAATGACGCCGGGTGGCGTGCGCGTTCGCCCTGGCACACTGGCGGTGGACGCGCTGAACCTGATGCAGTCCCGCCATATCACCTGCGTTTTGGTTGCAGATGGCGACCAATTGCTGGGTGTGATACATATGCATGATTTGCTGCGCGCGGGCGTGGTGTAAAAAAGGATCGAAGAATGAGTAATGTTGGTGCGTCGCTTGCGACATGCTACGGCCCCGTCAGTACGCAGGTAATGGCGAAGGCAGAAAAAATTAAGCTGTTAATTCTTGATGTAGATGGCGTTTTATCTGATGGATTTATCTACATGGGTAATAATGGAGAAGAGCTGAAAGCGTTCAACGTCCGCGATGGTTACGGTATCCGCTGTGCATTAACGTCCGACATTGAAGTTGCCATCATTACTGGCCGAAAAGCTAAACTAACGGAAGACCGCTGCAAAACGTTGGGCATCACGCACCTGTACCAGGGGCAGTCCGATAAGCTACTGGCCTATCGCGAGTTATTGACCAAACTTGCGCTGACGCCAGAAAATGTTGCCTACGTAGGAGACGATCTTATCGACTGGCCTGTGATGTCGGAAATCGGTCTGAGTGTGGCGGTAGCGGATGCGCATCCGTTGCTGATTCCTCGTGCGGATTATGTCACCCGTATCGCGGGTGGTCGTGGCGCGGTTCGTGAAGTGTGTGATTTGTTGTTGCTGGCGCAAGGCAAGCTTGATGAGGCCAAAGGGCAATCGATATGAGTAAAACCAGACGTTGGGTCATCATTGTGTTGTCACTGGTCGTTCTCGTGCTGATTGGCGTTAATCTTGCCGATCGCGAGCAGCCTGAACAAGTTACCGTCAATAACACTGACCCAACGTATAAAAGCGAGCATACCGATACGGTAGTCTACAGTCCGGAAGGCGCATTGAACTATCGGCTGATAGCTCAGCACGTTGAATACTATTCCGCTGACGCTATCACCTGGTTTACCCAACCGGTGCTGACGACATTCGACAAAAATAAGGTTCCCGACTGGTCTATTAAGGCGGATAAAGCGAAGCTGACCAATGACCGGATGCTTTACCTTTATGGACACGTTGAGGTTAACGCCCTGACGGCGGATGCCCAACTGCGAAAAATTACGACGGATAACGCGCAGATAAACCTGGTCACGCAGGATGTCGCCTCTGATGATCAAGTCACGTTATACGGAACAACATTTAATTCCACCGGCCTGAAAATGCGCGGCAATTTACGCAGCAAAAACGCCGAGCTGATTGAAAAGGTTAGAAGCTCCTATGAAATTCAGAACAAACAAACTCAGCCTTAATGTTGCCCTGGCCAGTGTCCTTTTTGCCGCCAGTCTTCCGGCGCTTGCGGTGACCGGAGATACCGAACAGCCTATCCATATCGACTCCGATCAGCAGTCTCTGGATATGCAAGGCAATGTGGTGACCTTCACCGGCAATGTTGTCGTGACGCAGGGCACTATCAAAATCAACGCCGACAAAGTGGTGGTAACCCGCCCTAATGGTCAGCAAGGCAAAGAAATCATTGATGGTTACGGTAATCCTGCCACGTTTTACCAGATGCAGGATAACGGCAAGCCGGTGAAAGGCCACGCGTCCCAGATGCATTACGAACTGGAAAAAGATTTCGTGGTCCTGACAGGCAATGCCTACCTGGAACAGCTTGATAGCAACATCAAGGGCGACAAAATTACCTATCTGGTGAAAGAGCAGAAAATGCAGGCTTTCAGCGATAAAGGCAAACGCGTGACGACGGTTCTGGTGCCGTCACAGTTGCAGGATAAGAGCAACAATCAGACCCCGGCTCCGGCGCAAAAAAAGAGTAACTAATTCGTTATGGCAACATTAACTGCAAAGAATCTCGCCAAGGCCTACAAAGGCCGCCGTGTGGTGGAAGATGTCAGTCTGACCGTTAATTCAGGCGAAATTGTCGGGCTGCTCGGACCTAACGGTGCAGGTAAAACCACAACGTTCTACATGGTCGTGGGTATCGTGTCGCGCGATGCGGGCAATATCATCATCGACGATGAAGATATCAGCCTGCTGCCACTGCATGCGCGAGCGCGTCGTGGCATTGGTTATTTACCGCAGGAAGCCTCGATTTTCCGCCGCCTGAGCGTATTTGACAATCTGATGGCAGTCCTGCAGATTCGTGATGATCTGACGTCTGAACAGCGCGTGGATCGAGCGAACGAGCTGATGGAAGAGTTCCATATTGAGCATCTGCGCGACAATATGGGCCAGGCGCTTTCCGGTGGTGAACGCCGCCGTGTTGAAATCGCCCGTGCGCTGGCTGCAAACCCTAAATTTATCCTGCTGGATGAACCTTTTGCCGGCGTTGACCCGATATCGGTTATTGATATCAAACGCATCATTGAGCACCTGCGCGATAGCGGGCTTGGCGTGTTGATTACCGACCACAACGTTCGTGAGACGCTGGCGGTTTGTGAACGGGCTTATATCGTCAGTCAGGGCCATTTGATCGCGCACGGCACGCCTCAGCAAATCCTTGAAGACGAACACGTTAAGCGCGTATATCTTGGGGAAGACTTCAGACTCTGATAGGGTAGGGTTTATTGACGTGTTTAGTCGGAGAGTACTGCTCTGAATATGAAGCAAGGTTTGCAATTACGGCTTAGCCAACAGCTAGCCATGACGCCACAGCTGCAACAGGCCATCCGCCTGCTGCAGCTGTCCACGTTGGAACTCCAGCAAGAACTCCAGCAAGCTCTGGAGAGTAACCCATTGCTTGAGCAAACCGATCTTCACGAAGAAGTGGATGCGCAACAATCCCAGGATAATGAAAGCCTTGATACCGTCGACGCCCTCGAGCAAAAAGAGATGCCCGAAGAGCTGCCGCTGGATGCCAGCTGGGACGAAATCTATACTGCGGGCACCCCTTCCGGCAGCAGCACCGATTATCTTGACGATGAACTCCCCATTTATCAGGGCGAAACCACCCAGTCGCTGCAGGATTACCTGATGTGGCAGGTGGGACTCACGCCATTCTCAGACACCGATCGTGCCATAGCGACCTCCATTGTCGACGCCGTTGATGACACGGGTTATCTCACCGTTCCGCTGGAAGATATTCTGGAAAGTATGGGCGATGAAGAGATCGGCATGGATGAAGTCGAAGCGGTGCTGAAACGTATCCAGCGTTTCGATCCGGTCGGCGTTGCCGCTAAAGATCTGCGCGATTGCCTGTTGATCCAGCTTTCTCAGTTTGCCAGGGATACGCCCTGGTGCGATGAAGCGCGTTTAATTATCAGCGATCATCTGGATCTGCTCGCCAATCACGACTTCCGCACGCTGATGCGTGTGACGCGCCTGAAAGAAGAGGTGCTGAAAGAGGCAGTCAATTTAATCCAGTCTCTCGACCCACGCCCCGGCCAGTCAATCCAGACGGGTGAACCAGAATATGTCATTCCTGACGTTCTGGTCCGCAAGCACAACGGGCGCTGGACGGTCGAGCTAAACTCCGACAGCATTCCGCGTCTGCAAATCAACCAGCACTACGCCTCCATGTGCGGTGGTGCACGTAACGATGCCGACAGCCAGTTTATCCGCAGTAATCTGCAGGAAGCGAAATGGCTGATCAAAAGCCTTGAGAGCCGAAATGATACCCTGTTGAGGGTAAGCCGCTGCATTGTTGAACAGCAGCAGGCGTTCTTCGAACAGGGCGAAGAGTTTATGAAACCGATGGTGCTGGCGGATATCGCTCAGGCCGTCGAGATGCACGAATCCACGATTTCCCGTGTCACGACCCAAAAATATCTGCACAGTCCGCGTGGCATCTTTGAGCTTAAGTATTTCTTCTCCAGCCATGTGAATACCGAAGGCGGCGGCGAAGCCTCGTCAACGGCTATCCGGGCACTGGTGAAGAAATTAATTGCCGCAGAGAATCCTGCGAAGCCGTTGAGCGACAGTAAGCTGACTACCATGCTCTCTGACCAGGGCATTATGGTAGCGCGGCGAACCGTTGCGAAGTATCGAGAGTCTTTATCCATTCCGCCGTCTAATCAGCGTAAACAGCTGGTGTGACCTAACCGATAAGGAAGACACTATGCAGCTTAACATCACAGGACATAACGTCGAGATAACCGAGTCCCTGCGCGAATTCGTCACCGCGAAATTTGCCAAACTCGAACAGTATTTCGAAAGGATCAATCAGGTCTATGTTGTGTTGAAAGTGGAGAAAGTGACTCATATCTCGGACGCAACCCTGCATGTGAACGGGGGTGAGATTCATGCGAGTGCGGAAGGTCAAGACATGTACGCTGCCATCGACGTTTTAATTGATAAACTGGCGCGGCAACTTACGAAGCATAAAGATAAACTGAAACAACACTAATTGTCCGGGCTCTCGTCTGGCGCGTATCACCCTGTCGTAACCCGGCAGGGTGTCTGCACTGGCGATGCTTAGGTGAAATTATGATGAACAACGATTCCGCTCTTCAATTGAGCAATGTCCTTAACCAGGAATGTACCCGTAGTGGCGTTCACTGCCAGAGCAAAAAACGTGCGCTGGAAATCATCAGTGAAATGGCTGCAAAACAGTTGAGCCTGCCACCACAAGTGGTTTTCGAAGCGATCCTGACGCGCGAGAAAATGGGCAGTACCGGTATTGGTAACGGTATCGCGATCCCTCACGGTAAGCTCGAAGAAGATACCCTTCGCGCCGTGGGCGTTTTTGTGCAGCTGGAAACACCTATCGCCTTTGATGCCATTGATAACCAGCCAGTCGATCTGCTCTTTGCACTACTGGTTCCTGCCGATCAGACCAAAACCCACCTGCATACGCTCTCTTTAGTGGCAAAACGTCTGGCGGACAAAACCATTTGTCGCCGTCTGCGCTCAGCGCAAAGCGATGAAGAGTTGTACCAAATCATCACGCTGACAGAAGGCGAAAACGATGATGCGTAACGCAACAGACCCACTTTTATCATTGGCTCTGAGGAGAATTGGCCCATGGTCCTGATGATCGTAAGTGGTCGTTCGGGTTCAGGTAAGTCAGTGGCCCTGCGCGCCCTGGAAGATATGGGGTTTTACTGCGTCGATAACCTGCCGGTCGTCCTGCTACCTGAGCTGGCACGAACGCTGGCCGATCGCCAGACGTCTGCCGCCGTCAGCATCGACGTGCGTAATATGCCGGAATCGCCGGAAATCTTTGAGCAGGCGATGAACAACCTGCCGGACTATTTTTCACCGCAACTGCTGTTCCTGGATGCCGATCGCAACACGTTGATCCGCCGCTACAGCGATACGCGCCGTCTGCATCCTCTGTCCAGCAAAAACCTGTCGCTGGAAAGCGCCATCGACGAAGAGAGCAACCTGCTTGAGCCGCTGCGCTCTCGTGCCGACCTCATTGTCGATACATCGGAAATGTCCGTCCACGAGCTTGCCGAGATGCTCCGTACCCGCCTGTTGGGTAAACGCGAGCGCGAGCTGACGATGGTGTTCGAGTCCTTTGGCTTTAAGCACGGCATCCCTATCGATGCCGATTACGTGTTTGACGTACGCTTCTTGCCCAACCCGCACTGGGATCCCAAATTACGCCCGATGACCGGGCTGGATAAACCGGTTGCCGCCTTCCTTGACAGACATACGGAAGTGCACAATTTTATTTACCAGACCCGCAGTTATCTCGAACTGTGGTTACCGATGCTGGAAACCAATAATCGCAGCTATTTGACCGTGGCGATTGGGTGTACCGGGGGTAAACACCGTTCCGTCTATGTTGCTGAGCAGCTTGCGGATTATTTCCGCTCGCGCGGTAAAAACGTTCAGTCTCGTCATCGTACGCTGGAAAAACGGAAAACATGACCGTAAAACAAACTGTGGAAATCACCAATAAGCTGGGCATGCACGCGCGCCCGGCGATGAAACTGTTTGAACTGGTTCAGGGCTTCGATGCAGAGGTACTGCTGCGTAACGACGAAGGAACCGAAGCCGAAGCCAACAGCGTGATTGCGTTACTCATGCTGGACTCCGCTAAAGGGCGGCAGATAGAAATAGAAGCGACGGGCCCGCAGGAAGAAGAAGCACTGGCGGCCGTCATTGCGCTGTTTATTGCCGGGTTCGACGAAGACTGACTGCGCGAATCCCCTCTCCCGCTGAAGAGGGCATCATCAATGCAGTTTATTGTGCTCGAGGAAATCCTCTCCCCCAAGCTGGCGCATCTGGCGCATAATCCACGCCTGTCGACTACGCACATACCCTGACGGAGCATCGGCGCGAAAACGCACCGGGTTGGGCAATACCGCAGCCAACAATGCCGCCTCGGCCATCGTCAATTTGCTGGCAGGCTTGTGAAAGTAGCGTTGTGATGCGGCTTCCACGCCAAAGATCCCATCGCCAAACTCAGCGATATTCAGATAGACGGTCAGAATACGGCGCTTTGTCCAGATGACTTCGGTCGTCAGCGTCAGACCGGCCTCCAGCCCTTTACGTACCCAGCTTTTACCGTCCCAGAGCAGCAAGTTTTTGATTGTCTGTTGGGAAATGGTCGACGCACCGCGAATCCGATTTTCATGCCGCTCATTGTGCGACAGGGCTTTTTCGATCGCGCCAAAATCCAGCCCCCAATGGTCAGGGAAACGTTGATCTTCCGCCGCAATCACCGCCAGCGCCGCCCAGGGGGAGATATCATCCATCCCCACCCAGTCGGAATGGGCAACATAGCCGAAATCGCCGCTCAGCCACGCGCCGAGCTGTCGTTCAACCATCACGGCAGAAAACGGCACCGGCATAAAACTGAACAGCAGAATACCGCCGCCCCAGAAAATCCCCAGCACCAGCACCACCCGGAGTAATAGCTTTTTGATTTTCGCTATTAGCGGGCCGCGCAACCCTCTCATTCAGCCAGTACCAGAACGCGAGAAACCAGCTTTTCGATCCCCGTAGCCACCTCCGCGATATTCTGCGCCAGCATATACGCAGGCGTGGTCACCACTTTGTTATCCTCATCGACCACAATATCGTCAACGGGACAAGGCACGTGTTCTGCGCCCATCTCTTCGATCACCTCAGCGGTATCGATATCCGTACCAATGGTAAGGCGCAGCGGGAAATCAAAGATTTTCGGCAGCATGGCGGGAGCAATACACATAAAGCCGAGCGGCTTACCCGCCTGGTGCATCTCCAGAACCAGCCGTTTCAGCCCAGGATCAACCGTGCATTCACTGCCGAGGCTTGCAAAGCTGCTCAGGTTTTTTGCGGCCCCAAAACCACCCGGAACAATCAACACATCCAGATCGTTTATTGATGCCTGAGCGATCGGTTGGATCGTTCCACGGGCAATTCGTGCTGCTTCGATCAGCACATTGCGACTTTCCCCCATCGGTTCGCCCGTGAGATGATTAATGACATCGGTCTGACTCTTATCCGGCGCAAAGCACACAGCCTCTGCGCCTTCGCGAGCGATCGCCAGCAGCGTAATGACCGCTTCGTGGATCTCCGAACCGTCATAAACGCCTGATCCGCTAAGAACTACACCGACTTTTTTCATTTTGCTCATCCTTTATGCAACGTACTCTGGATAATTAAATATTTTGATAAGGGCGCTATGCTTCACACATTTCACTGATTGATTTAACAAATAATTTAAGATTTGCTATCTTATGTGCGTGCAGTTCAAATTTTCTCGACTGCGCCCTTGAAAAAAATGTCTAACTTTACGGCGCAGCCACGATTTCCCTGGTGTTGGCGCAGTATTCGCGCACCCCGGTTAATCCGGGGTCATTTTTTTCCAGCGGTTGCCACCCAGGCTTTCAGCACATCAACATCGTGCTGCCATTCTTGCTTCATCTCTTCGACCCATTCGCCGACGTTATCCCACCAGGCTGGCAGATCCGGTGACTGAATTTGCTGACCCAGTTGTTGCAGATGGCGAAGGCCAACCGATCCTGCAGCGCCTTTGATCTTATGCCCCTCTTCGACGATCCCTTTTTGATCCCGCGCGGTGAGGTTAGATTCCAGCACGCTAAGGTAGCCCGGCATCATTTTCTCAAATACCGCCAGCCCGTCAGTGATCAACTTCGGCCCCACCAGATCGATGTACTGCTCAAGCATCGGGATATCCAGTAGGGTTTGCGATTTCTGGTTTTCCGTGGTCGACATGTCGTCTTGCTCCTCTTCTTCAGCCGCATCCCAGAATTTCTTAATCATGGCAGTTAATGCCGGGACTGCCAGCGGTTTGCTTAAGACATCGTCCATGCCTGCGTCCAGATACTCTTGCTTATCTTTCAGCACGTTGGCAGTGAGCGCGACCAGCGGCGGTAAATCGTCACGAGCGAACTGGCTGGCGAGGATGCGCGAAATGTCCAGACCGGTCATATCCGGCAACTGGATATCGAGCAGCACCAGGTCGTATTCACCGGGTTTAAACATCTCCAGTGCGGCCCTACCGGTCATGGCGACATCGACGCTGCTACCGAGCTTCTCAAGCACTGAGCGCGCCACAACGACGTTCAGCTCGATATCTTCGACCAGCAGCACATTCAGCGCTGGCAGCGGCATATCATCGTCTTCAAACGCATCTTCCACTTCCTCCGCCACCGCAGGCGCATGAACGGTGAGGGTGAACAGCGAGCCTTTACCCGGCTGGCTGGTCACGACAATGTCGCCGCCCATGTTTTTCGCCAGACGACGCGACACGGCAAGACCAATCCCCGTACCGGTAGCAGGTTTACCGCCGTGGCTGTCTTTCACCTGGTAATACATGGCGAAAATTTTATCCAGCTCTTCGCGAGGAATACCGATCCCGGAATCTTCCACCTCAAAGTGCAGGATATCGCCTTCGTCGTAGCGCACACGCACGGTGACCTGCCCATCACGGGTAAATTTGACGGCGTTGCTGATAAGGTTCCACAGGATCTGCCGCAACCGCGTGCCGTCGGTCACCACTTTATGCGGTAACGGCAGGCTCGGCTCCATCACAAAGCGCAGCCCTTTCTGATGCGCCTGCAGGCCGGAGAGGTTTTCCAGGTCAGCGAGGAAGCTGGTGAAATCCACCGGTTGATTATCCAGCTGGACTTTACGGCGCTCCATTTTGTCCATGTCGATAATATCGTTGAAGATATTTCCAAGAGTGACGGCAGAGACATGGATGGTTTTCAGGTATTTTTCCTGCTCGACGGTCAAATCGGTGTCCAGCAGGATACGGCTTAAGCCCACGATGCCATTAAGCGGCGTACGCAGTTCGTGGCTGATGGTCGAGATAAAGGTGGTTTTATCGCGGCTGGCACGCTCCAGGGCGTCCTGATAGCGTTTACGCTCGGTAATATCACGTCCGAAGCCCATCAGGCCGTGGCGCTTACCTACGCGGTCATAATAGGGCACCTTACGAATTTCAAAACAGGCTTTACGCCCGTCCGGATAATCCAGCCACTGCTCATAGGTCAGCGAGACATTGTGGCGGAACACCTTCTCATCGGTCTCGATAACCTTCTCCGCGGCTTCCGGCGCGTAGACATCCTGCGGTTTCAGGTTAATCAGCTGCTTCTCGCTTTTGCCCGTCAGCAGCTCCATCGCCCGGTTACAGCCGGAAAACTCTTTGTCTTCATTGCGATAGAACACCAGATCCGGCGAGGCATCAAGGAAGGAGCGTAAAAACGTGGACTGCTGCTCAAGCTGAATCTGCGTTTGCTCGCGCTCCTGCACCTCCACTTTCAGTTGCTCAAACGTCGCCTGGCGCTCGGCTTCGGCTTTTTCGCGATCCGCCATCTCCTGGTTAAGCCGGGTGATGTTGTCTTTAAGCTGGATATTAAGTTTGAGGTCGCGGTCGCGCATCTCCTCCAGCTTGTCCACCAGCCGCGAGAGGCGCTGGCGCGACTCCTCAAGCTGCTCCACGACAACCGACAAGAAATAGACCGCCCAGGGGGTAATCAACAGGCCAAAAAAGATAGAGCGAATGACATCGATGTTGGCCACCTGTCCCTGCAAGACCATGGTCACCGCCATTTGCACGACGATAGCCAGCACCACCAACGCCAGGGCAAGTAGCACGGAGAAACGCACCAACCCGAGCTTCATCATCAGGTCGACGTAATATTGCGCCAGTAAACGGATTTGCTTCATAGCGATTTCCTCAAACAAGTCCGCTCAATAATACTCAATTCTGAGCAAGGCGTTGAAGGTTGTGCGAAAAATGCGGTGCCGGGCAATCGTCACGGCTGGATCCACGGGCGATTTAACGCGGAACCCTGCACACCGTGCTCGCCAAGATAGCGATCCAGTTCGACCATCCCCGTCCAGCGATTTTCGCACCACAGCGGCGCCAGCAGCGTCGGACGACGGGCGCTGGCGGAAACGCGGTGGTAAATCACCTCCGGCGGCGTCGCGCGAATCATCTCCCCGGCGGTAAGCGTATAATCCTCCAGTGCGATCCCCTGCAAACGGCCCGCTTCCCAGGCTTTCGCCATGATGCTGCCTTTTACGATATGCAGCGGATGCAGCTTAATACCGTCTACGCCCGTCTCTACCACGCGATTGAGCGTTTGCAGGCATTCCCCCTGTCCTTCCCCCGGCAAACCCACAATGAGGTGGCTACACACTTTAAGCCCACGTTCACGCGCCAGGCGGGTGGTTCGCTGGTAACAGGCGAAATCATGCCCACGGTTGATACGGTGCAGTGTTTTATCGTGTGCGGTTTGCAGGCCCAGCTCGAGCCAGACCTCATAGCCCTGGTCTTTGTATTCGCTCAGCAAGTCCAGCACTGCCTCGGGTACGCAATCCGGGCGTGTCCCGACGCACAGGCCGACAATACTGGCCTGGCTGATGGCCTGTTGATACATGGAACGCAGCACCTGCACTTCGGCCCAGGTACTGGTGTAAGCCTGAAAATAGGCGAGATAGCATTTAGCGCGATTCACCAGATTCGCCTGGTACGCCAGTTGCTCAGCAATCGAGTTGTGCTGCTGTTCTTCATCGGCGAAAGAGGCGACGTTACAGAAGGTGCAGCCGCCCCGGCCAATAGTGCCATCGCGATTGGGGCAGCTAAAACCACCGTGAAGCGTCAATTTATGAACCTTTTGCCCATAGCGACGGGCAAGATCCCCACCAAACATATTGACTAATTTTTGTAACTGCATAATCTGAAAGGCCGCGCTCTGAAAGGAGCCAAGCCTGCCATTTTTAGCTTTCGACGGCGATGATGTGGATCAATCGCCCGGCAACGCTTTTATTCATTGCATAAACAGTCACGATTACCGCAATTTCATTCACATCAAAGACAATTACTTTTCCTTATATTCATGCCCAATATTGCAAAAAGAATGTCACTCTCGCAAAACAGTGACTTTATGCAGTCAACCCCTCAGTAGCAGTATAAAACTCTGCAAAGTACTCACAGGATAGTACGGTAACGCAATAAGCGCGCTTTGCGATAGTGAGTCAGATCACAGAACGAAGCGGGTCCCAACAGGCTTCCCGCACTGTAAAAAAGGTTAAATATATTTATATATCAAATAATTAGATTAGTTTTATCACATTTCTGTATAAATAAGCCTGGCATTTGACCTGAATAAGGATTCCCGATAAGTTGGGAATCCGCTGGAAGCTTTCTGGATGAGCGGTCTGCTCATCATATTTATGCAGTTATTGAGATTCCCTCTTAAGCAAGTCCTCAACACTTGTGTACCGATGCGAAAAGGAAATTAAAGAGGGCGACATGCGAG
Source organism: Phytobacter sp. V69 (assembly GCF_965644215.1). NCBI lineage: Bacteria > Pseudomonadati > Pseudomonadota > Gammaproteobacteria > Enterobacterales > Enterobacteriaceae > Phytobacter > Phytobacter sp. V69. Next base: position 44,985 of record NZ_CBFFRL010000002.1, on the reverse strand, counting down.
GCTATATATAAGCCCCGTCGCCATGCTCTTGCTGTGCCCGTGCGCAATCGGTATGAGATGGGAATCCCGCAGAGCCTGGGGAGGTTCACTGATATGTTGTACGATAAATCCCTTGAGAGGGATAACTGTGGTTTCGGCCTGATCGCCCACATAGAAGGCGAACCTAGCCACAAGGTAGTGCGTACCGCGATACACGCACTGGCCCGTATGCAGCACCGTGGCGCAATTCTCGCTGATGGTAAAACCGGCGACGGTTGCGGTCTGCTGCTGCAAAAACCCGATCGTTTCTTCCGAATCGTTGCGGAAGAGCGCGGCTGGCGTTTAGCCAAAAACTATGCCGTTGGTATGCTGTTCCTGAATAAGGATCCAGAGAAAGCCAGCGCATCTCGCCGTATTGTAGAAGAAGAACTTCAACGTGAGACCCTGTCTATTGTCGGCTGGCGCGATGTGCCAACCAACGAAGGGGTACTCGGTGAAATAGCCCTCTCCTCGCTGCCTCGTATTGAGCAAATTTTCGTTAATGCCCCGGCCGGCTGGCGCCCGCGTGATATGGAACGCCGTCTGTTTATTGCCCGCCGTCGCATTGAAAAACGTCTGCAGGAAGATAAAGAGTTCTACGTTTGTAGCCTCTCTAACCTGGTAAACATCTATAAAGGTCTGTGTATGCCAACAGACCTGCCACGTTTCTATCTGGACCTGGCAGACCTGCGTCTGGAATCGGCCATTTGCCTGTTCCACCAGCGCTTCTCCACTAACACCGTACCGCGCTGGCCGCTGGCACAGCCGTTCCGCTACCTGGCACACAACGGTGAGATCAACACCATCACCGGTAACCGTCAGTGGGCACGTGCGCGTACCTACAAATTCCAGACTCCGCTGATCCCGGATCTGCATGATGCCGCGCCGTTCGTCAACGAAACCGGCTCTGACTCCAGCTCCATGGATAACATGCTCGAACTGCTGCTGGCAGGCGGGATGGATATCGTGCGCGCCATGCGTTTACTGGTTCCGCCAGCCTGGCAGAACAACCCGGATATGGACCCGGATCTGCGCGCATTCTTCGACTTTAACTCCATGCACATGGAACCCTGGGATGGCCCGGCGGGTATCGTGATGTCCGACGGTCGTTTCGCGGCCTGTAACCTGGACCGTAACGGCCTGCGTCCGGCTCGCTATGTCATCACCAAAGACAAGCTGATCACCTGCGCGTCCGAAGTGGGCATCTGGGATTACCAGCCTGACGAAGTGGTCGAAAAAGGCCGCGTCGGCCCGGGCGAACTGATGGTTATCGATACCCGCGGCGGGCGCATTCTGCACTCCGCCGAAACCGATGACGATCTGAAAAGCCGCCATCCGTACAAAGAGTGGATGGAGAAAAACGTCCGCCGTCTGGTGCCGTTTGAAGATCTGGCCGATGACCAGGTTGGCACCCGTGAAATGGATGACGACCTGCTGACAAGCTATCAGAAGCAGTTTAACTACAGCTTCGAAGAGCTGGATTCGGTTATCCGCGTCCTCGGCGAAAACGGCCAGGAAGCCGTCGGCTCAATGGGTGACGATACCCCGTTTGCCGTGCTTTCCAGCCAACCGCGTATCATTTACGACTACTTCCGCCAGCAGTTCGCGCAGGTGACTAACCCGCCGATCGACCCGCTGCGTGAAGCGCACGTGATGTCGCTGGCCACCAGCATCGGCCGTGAAATGAACGTCTTCTGTGAAGCAGAAGGCCAGGCGCATCGCCTGAGCTTCAAATCACCGATTCTGCTGTACTCCGATTTCACTCAGCTCACCACCATGGAAGAGGATCACTATCGCGCGGATGTCCTGGACATCACCTTCGATGTGACCGAAACCTCGCTGGAAGAGACGGTGAAAGCACTGTGCGATAAAGCCGAACAGATGGTGCGTAACGGCACCGTGCTGCTGGTGCTGTCTGACCGCAACATCGCCAAAAACCGCCTGCCGGTTCCGGCACCGATGGCGGTAGGGGCAATCCAGACCCGTCTGGTTGAGAAAAGCCTGCGCTGCGATGCCAACATCATCGTTGAAACCGCCAGCGCCCGCGACCCGCACCACTTTGCCGTGCTGCTGGGCTTCGGTGCCACTGCGATTTATCCGTACCTGGCCTACGAAACGCTGGCGAAGCTGGTCGACAACAAAGCCATTGAAAAGAATTACCGCACGGTGATACTGAACTATCGCAACGGCATCAACAAAGGGCTGTACAAGATCATGTCCAAAATGGGCATTTCGACGATTGCCTCTTACCGTTGCTCGAAACTGTTTGAAGCCGTCGGTCTGCACGAAGACGTTTCCGAACTCTGCTTCCAGGGCGTGGTCAGCCGTATCAGCGGCGCCGGTTTTGCTGACTTCCAGCAGGATCTGCTGAACCTCTCCAAACGTGCCTGGCTGGCGCGTAAACCGCTTGAAGCGGGTGGTCTGCTGAAATACGTTCACGGCGGCGAATACCACGCCTATAACCCGGATGTGGTGCGTACGCTGCAGCAGGCAGTGCAGAGCGGTGAATACAAAGACTACCAGGAATACGCGAAGCTGGTGAATGAGCGTCCGGCAGCCACACTGCGCGACCTGCTGGCCATCACCCCGAACGGCGAAGCGGTCAATATCAAAGATGTTGAACCGGCAAGTGAGCTGTTTAAACGCTTCGACACCGCGGCAATGTCCATCGGTGCCTTGAGCCCGGAAGCGCACGAAGCACTGGCGGAAGCCATGAACAGCCTCGGCGGCTTCTCCAACTCCGGCGAAGGCGGCGAAGACCCGGCGCGTTACGGCACCAACAAAGTGTCACGCATCAAGCAGGTGGCTTCCGGTCGCTTCGGTGTGACTCCGGCGTACCTGGTCAACGCTGACGTGATTCAGATTAAAGTTGCTCAGGGTGCGAAACCGGGTGAAGGCGGTCAGTTACCGGGTGATAAAGTCACGCCGTACATTGCCAAACTGCGCTATTCCGTACCGGGCGTGACGCTGATTTCCCCACCGCCGCACCACGATATCTACTCTATCGAGGATTTGGCGCAGCTGATTTTCGACCTGAAACAGGTCAACCCGAAAGCGATGATCTCCGTGAAGCTGGTTTCCGAACCGGGCGTCGGCACCATCGCGACCGGTGTGGCGAAAGCCTACGCGGACCTCATCACCATCGCCGGCTACGATGGCGGTACCGGTGCGAGCCCGCTGTCGTCCGTGAAATACGCCGGCTGTCCGTGGGAACTGGGCCTGGTGGAAACCCAACAGGCGCTCGTCGCCAATGGTTTGCGCCACAAAATTCGCCTGCAAACGGATGGCGGTCTGAAAACCGGCCAGGACATCATTAAAGCGGCTATCCTCGGTGCAGAAAGCTTCGGCTTCGGTACGGGCCCGATGGTCGCACTGGGCTGTAAATACCTGCGTATCTGCCACCTGAACAACTGCGCAACCGGCGTGGCAACTCAGGATGACAAACTGCGTAAAAACCACTACCACGGCCTGCCGTTCAAAGTGACTAACTACTTTGAATTTATCGCCCGCGAAACCCGCGAGCTGATGGCACAGTTGGGTGTGACCCGTCTGGTGGATCTGATTGGCCGTACTGACCTGCTCAAAGAGCTGGACGGTTTCACCGCTAAACAGCAGAAACTGGATCTGTCGAAACTGCTGGAAACCGCCGAACCGCATCCGGGCAAAGCGCTGTACTGCACGGAAAACAACCCGCCGTTCGACAATGGCGTGCTCAATGCACAACTGCTGCAACAGGCGAAACCGTTTGTGGACGAACGCCAGAGCAAAACCTTCTGGTTTGATATCCGCAACACGGACCGTTCCGTCGGTGCAACGCTGTCTGGCTATATCGCTCAGCACCATGGCGATCAGGGCCTCGCGTCAGACCCGATTAAAGCGCACTTTAGCGGTACCGCAGGCCAGAGCTTTGGCGTGTGGAACGCCGGTGGCGTTGAGCTGTACCTGACCGGCGATGCCAACGACTATGTGGGCAAAGGCATGGCTGGCGGCCTGGTGGCAGTACGTCCGCCGGTCGGCTCAGCCTACCGTAGCCACGAAGCCAGCATTATCGGTAACACCTGTCTGTATGGCGCAACCGGTGGCCGTATGTTTGCCGCTGGCCGTGCGGGTGAACGTTTCGGCGTGCGTAACTCCGGTGCGATTACCGTCGTGGAAGGTATCGGCGATAACGGTTGTGAATATATGACCGGTGGTATCGTCTGTATCCTCGGTAAAACAGGCGTGAACTTCGGCGCGGGTATGACTGGCGGCTTCGCTTACGTACTGGATGAAGACGGCGAGTTCCGCAAACGAGTGAACCCGGAGCTGGTGGAAGTGCTGAGCGTCGATGACCTCGCCATCCACGAAGAGCATCTGCGCGGTCTGATTACCGAGCACGTGCAGCATACCGGTTCTTCTCGCGGCGAAGAGATTCTGGCTAACTGGCCAGCCTTCTCGGCGAAATTCGCACTGGTTAAACCGAAGTCCAGCGATGTGAAAGCACTGTTAGGTCACCGTAGTCGTAGCGCAGCAGAGCTGCGTGTGCAGGCGCAGTAAGGGGCAGCAATGAGTCAGAACGTATACCAGTTTATCGACTTACAGCGCGTTGATCCGCCAAAGAAACCGCTGAAGATCCGTAAGATTGAATTTATTGAAATCTACGAGCCATTTTCCGAAGGCCAGGCCAAGGCGCAGGCAGATCGCTGCCTCTCCTGTGGTAACCCGTACTGCGAATGGAAATGTCCGGTCCATAACTACATCCCGAACTGGCTGAAACTGGCCAACGAAGGACGTATTTTCGAGGCGGCTGAGCTGTCTCACCAGACCAACACCTTACCGGAAGTCTGTGGCCGCGTTTGCCCACAGGACCGCCTGTGTGAAGGTTCCTGTACGCTGAACGACGAGTTCGGCGCGGTGACCATCGGTAACATCGAACGCTATATCAACGATAAAGCGTTCGAGATGGGCTGGCGTCCGGATATGACCGGCGTGAAGCAAACCGACAAACGCGTGGCGATTATCGGTGCAGGTCCGGCAGGTCTGGCATGTGCCGACGTGCTGACCCGTAACGGCGTCAAAGCCGTAGTGTTTGACCGTCACCCGGAAATCGGCGGCCTGCTGACCTTCGGTATCCCGGCCTTTAAGCTGGAGAAAGAGGTGATGACTCGTCGTCGCGAAATTTTTACCGACATGGGTATCGAGTTCAAGCTGAACATCGAAGTGGGTCGTGACGTGCAGCTCGATGATCTGCTGAAAGATTACGACGCGGTATTCCTCGGCGTCGGTACCTATCAGTCGATGCGCGGTGGTCTGGAAAACGAAGATGCCGATGGCGTATTCGATGCGCTGCCGTTCCTTATCGCGAACACCAAGCAGATCATGGGCTTCGGTGACTCCCCTGAGGAACCGTATACCAATATGGAAGGCAAACGCGTGGTGGTTCTGGGTGGTGGTGATACCGCGATGGACTGCGTACGAACCTCCATTCGTCAAAACGCGAAGCACGTTATTTGTGCCTACCGTCGCGATGAAGAGAACATGCCGGGCTCCCGCCGTGAAGTGAAAAACGCGCGTGAAGAAGGCGTGGAATTCCAGTTCAACGTGCAGCCGCTGGGTGTGGAAATCAATGCCAACGGTAAAGTCTGCGGCGTGAAAATGGCGCGTACCGAAATGGGTGCGCCGGATGCCAAAGGCCGTCGTCGTGCGGAAATCGTTGCGGGTTCTGAGCACGTGGTTCCTGCTGATGCAGTAGTGATGGCGTTTGGTTTCCGCCCGCACAGCATGGAATGGCTGGCGAAACACAGCGTCGAGCTGGATTCTCAGGGCCGTATTATCGCACCGGAAGGTAACGAGAACGCGTTCCAGACCAGCAACCCGAAAATCTTCGCCGGTGGCGATATCGTTCGCGGTTCCGATCTGGTGGTAACCGCGATTGCCGAAGGCCGTAAAGCGGCAGACGGCATCATGAACTGGCTTGAAGTATAAGGGTTTTCCCGAAAAATCAGGACAGGTAAGAAAAAGCCGGATGGTACACCATCCGGCTTTGTTTATGCCGTAAGCAGACTGGTATTAACGCCGGTAGATCCCATCGGTCAGGTAATCCGGCCAGTTCTTCTCAAAGAAGATCGTCGACAGATCGTCAAGCGTGCGTAACGCCTTCGGTTCAACGACAAACCCGCCGTGGCGCCAGGTCACCTGCAATTGCTCCTGCCGGTGCTCCGCCTTTTCGGAGAGAAAACGAAACTCAGACAGCACGCCTTCACGCGTTTGTGGGGCAACATCGCCCTGCGCTGAGCACAGCATCCGTGCGCCACGACTGCCACCACCACGGGCAATATAGGTTTCCAGCGCCACCAGTAACGCTTCCGATGCCAGCGCCATTTGCCGCCACTGGAGGCTAAACGCCGCCTGGTTTGGATGGGTTATCGCCACCCCGTTTTGCACAATACACTGATTGAGCCGACGCGCCGCCTGAACGGCACCGGGTACCCGCGCGGCATCGCAGACAAACCCGGCGCGCTCGCTCATGCGCTGCTGGATTTCGTCGCGAACATCCTCAATCCGCAACGCCTGAGGATGTTCGCTGTCACGTTGGATCTGCAGCAGCAGCTCAGCCGCTTCGGCGGTAAAAACCGATTGCGATGCCGTACGCGGGGTCGCAGCAATATGCTTCGCACAGCGTAGCCCAAAGACCTGTCCGGCATTCAACGCCGCGCCGCCGGGACGCGTCACACCGTGGGTGCCCGCCGCTTCGCCAATCGCATAGCAGCCGCTTAGCGACGAATGGCCCCATGTATCCACCGCAATCCCGCCATTCATATGCTGGTGATTGACGTTAAACGGCAGCGGCTGCGTTGTCAGGTCATGACCATGATGTTTATAGAGCTCGATGACCAGTGGGTTCATCCGTTGCAGACGCGCAATGGGCAGCTCCAGACAGGCATTGTTATTGCGCAGATAGTTGTAAACATCCTCGTCCAGATTGCCGATGGCGAACGGTTCATCGCCCGGTACTGGCAACGGATTACGATTGAAATCCATGTAGATGGTGCGCCCGGCCTGCGACTCGTTGTAGATAGCCAGGTCCACCAGGCTGGAGCCAAAATCGAGCATCCGCGTGGCGTGAATCGGCCACTGATATCCTTTACGAAAGATATTTGAGGCCAGTTCTCGCGTGGTGCGATAGTAGCGGGCAAGGAAGTTATGCTCCTCGCCCTGACCATCTACCGAGTAGATATACGGCATGCTCTGCACGTAGGTCCCGGAAAGGTTCCAGGGGAACTCATCCCGGCGCGTGCCGATGCCAAACTGATGTTCCGTCAGATTGACCGTCGCCACTCCCGCCTCCAGCGCCAGCCCCAGCGAACCAAAGCAGCGTTTCGGGTAGACGCTGTCGCGAAACAGTTCGCCCGGCCCGCCAGCCGCCAGCACTACCGTCGCACTGCGCATCAGGCACAATCCCCACGGGTTATCCTCCTGACGTGCGCCTTTCACAATCGCCAGCACCCCGGCAACCCGACGCTGTTCCCCTTCGCCTTCGGTCAGCAGACGCACCGCCGTCGCATGATCGAAAAACGGCACGCCAAGCAATACTGCCTCTTCCGCCAGTACTTTCACCATCAGGCGGGAAGTCCGTGGCCCACAACTGGTGGCGCGTCCGACTTCATCGTGATCGGTCTGGTAGCGCAATACGGCGCCGTAGCGATCTTCCGGCAAGGGCAAACCGATGCTTTTCAGGCCGATAAACGCCTCCACCGAACCGACCGCCTCTACATACGCGGTATCGGCATCCATCGCGCCGCCTGCGCCAATCGCGCCGGCAAGAGCCGTAAAATTATCCCCCCGAAAGCTGGTCGAAGCAGTATGCAGGGTCTGTTTATCCGACCCGGAGCAGGCCGAGGTTCCCCAGAACAGTGTCTGGGTCGCCACCAGAACATCGACTTTACGGCGGCGCAACTCTACCGCGGCACGCAGCCCGGCGGCACCGCTGCCAATCACTAACGCCTCGCTGCGGTAGACCGGAATACGGTACCCCTCGACTTCCAGCATCTGCTGCGGCTGTGCCATCGTGACATGGCGCGGCATGGACACATTCGTAAGCGCTTCTAGGATCGATTGCGGGATCGCTGTGGTCATGTTTTACCTCGTTAAACGCGTGATGACAGTCCTGATATTTCCATCTCTTTTACTGGCCTGGACGCTTTACGTACCCCCAGCAGCAGTACCGAACTGACGACCATCACGCAGGCCGCGACGAACCAGACGGTAGACATGGAATATTTATCCGCGAAATACCCGTCCATAACGGGCGAAATGCCACCGGCCGTCATACCGACATTCATGACAAAGCCAATCGCAGAACCGCGAAGCTGCGGTGGCACCAGTTCGGCAGTGAACGAAAGTACCAATGGCGTGATCGGATAACCGAGCAACCCCAGGAACAACACCAGGAACAACACCAGGATCACTACGGCAAAGACCGGCAATTGCAAGACCATCGCAGCCATTAGCAGGCTGCTGGCGAGCGTGATACCAATCAGCACTGCGCGCTTACGGGAGAAATCCCCCCGGTCACACAGACGCCCAAGCAGGAAGCCGCCCAGTGCCCCGGTCAGCCCCAACAGGCTGGCAACCGTCCCTGCGGTACTGATAGACAGCTGTTTCACATTCATCAGGAAGGTCGGCGCCCACAGCAGGACAATCCACCAGCCGCTCAGCAGCAGGAAGTAATAGAACGCCATCAGCATCACGGACTGGTTACGAAAGAGCTGTTTTAACGGGACTTTTTCTTTTGCCGTGGCGACAACAACTTTTTTCGGCTCGTTTTTCACCATCACGGTATACGCCAGCGCCACCAGCAGACCCAGCGCCCCGGCCACATAAAACACGACGCGCCAGCCGTACACCGGACCTAACATCGCGCCAAGCCAGGTACCGAAGAAGCCACCAATCGGATAGCCCATCCAGTACAATGACATCACCGTCGTACGCTGCTTCTCGGTGGTGACGTTGGCCACTTCCAGCGATGCTGCGGGCCAGAAGACCCCTTCACCGATCCCGGTCATCACACGGTAAAAGATCAACGACGTCAGGCTGCCTGCGACACCGGTCAGGATCGTCGCGAGCGAGAACATCACCAGGCCAAGAATCAGTACCGGTTTGCCGCTGAGTTTGTCGGCGATAATCCCGGAGATAAATAAGAAGCCAATAAAGCCGTAGAAGAACGAACTCATCAGGATCCCGGACTGGGCTCTACCGAGCCCAAAATCCGTTGCGATAAGTCCAATGGCGGAAGAGACAGTCATACGGTCGACGGAGTACATCATGTAGCCAAGGCCACACAGTACCGACACCAGTATCATCTTTTTTGTATCTGTATTCATAATTCCCTCGACTAACCTGGTAAGACTGACGAGACATCAGATACAGCCAAAATCTGATTAACAATGTGTTAAATGACGCGCTTTGCAGGTAGCGAGCACCGTATCCGGGTCGCGTTGCCACCAGTCGTGTTCGGAGAAAATCTCCACTTCGTGTGCCCCCTGATACCCCAGAGCTTCCACCGCCTGACGGGCCGCGCGAATATCGATCACGCCATCCCCCATCATGCCGCGATCCAGCAGCAGATGCTGTGTCGGCACCAGCCAGTCGCAGATATGGAAACCCAGGATACGTTTACGTCCGGCGCGCTCTACCTGCTGGAAAAACTTCGGATCCCACCAGGTGTGATAGAGATCGACAGCCATCCCTAACCCGTCATCACCCAGTTCATCGCACAGGTCGTTGGCCTGCTCCAGCGTATTGACGCAGGCACGGTCTGCCGCATACATCGGGTGCAGTGGTTCAATCGCCAGCGGCATTCCCACCTTGCGCGAATACTCCAGCAGGCGACCCAGGCCATCCCGCACCTGGCTGCGAGCCCCGGCAATATCTTTCGAATCGCCCGGCAGGCCGCCGACCACCAGCACCAGACAGGTGGCATTCACTGCCAACGCCTCATCCACCGCCCGGCGGTTATCGTCATCCGCCGCACGACGCGCCGCCTCATCGATGCCGGGGAACATCCCGCCGCGGCAATAGCCGCTGACGGTCAGTTCATTACTGCGGATCATCTGCGCGGTACGTTCCAGGCCAAGTGCCTGAACCTGGTCGCGCCACGGCGAGATGCCGCGGATTTCATGACGGGCGCAGCCGTCGATAATCTTATCCAGCGTCCACTGCTGGCGGACGGTGGCGGTATTCAGCGATAAACGCCGTGGATCGGGCTGTTGCATACGGCCTCCTTAGCGCACCAGTGACGGAACATCGACCCAGCGGCGCTCTTTCCAGCTTTGCTGGCGCCAGTTCAACCAGTTGCACCCCTTTCGCCCCCTCCAGCAGGTTCCAGCGGAAATCGATTTCGCCGTGCACATGGCGCAGGAACAACTCCCACTGCACTTTGAAGGCGTTGTCATAAGTGGTGGTGTCTGGCACCGGAGACCAGTCTTCGAAGAAGTCGTGCGTCTGGCGGACATCCGGATTCCAGACCGGTTTTGGCGTATTGACGCGGGATTGCGTCAGGCAGTCTGTCAGGCCTGCCACGGCAGAGCCGTTCACGCCATCCACCTGGAAGGTCACCAGGTCATCACGGCGTACGCGGACACACCAGGAGCTGTTGATCTGCACGATGGTGCCGTTTTTCAGCTCAAAGGTGGCGTAAGCGGCGTCGTCAGCGGTGGCTTTATAGGCCTTGCCCTGCTCGTCAAAACGTTCCGGAATATGGGTCGCGCCCAAGCAACTGATGCTTTTGATTTCGCCGAACAGGTTGTCGACGACGTAGCGCCAGTGACAGATCATATCGAGGATGATGCCGCCGCCATCTTCCTGGCGGTAGTTCCAGGACGGGCGCTGGGTTGGCTGCAAATCGCCTTCAAATACCCAGTAACCAAACTCACCGCGCACCGACAGCACCTGACCAAAGAAACCGGCCTGGTTGAGCATTTGCAGTTTACGCAGCCCCGGCAGCCACAGTTTATCCTGCACGACGCCATGGCAAACGCCCTGCTGCTCCGCGTAGTGATAAAGTTCGACGGCTTCTGCCAGGCTTACCGCGACCGGTTTTTCGCAGTAGATATGCTTGCCGGCGGCGATGGCTTTTTTCAGTAAGCCCGGACGCGCCTGGGTGGTAGCGGCATCGAAAAAGATGGTGTCGTTCGGGTTGACCAGCGCCGCATCCAGGTCCGTGCCCCAACGGCTGATACCGGTTTGTTTCGCCAGTGCGGCAATTTTTTCTTCATTACGACCAATCAGGATCGGATCCGGCATCAGTCTGTCGCCATTCGCCAGCTCAACGCCGCCCTGTTCACGGATTGCCACGATGGAGCGGATCAGGTGCTGATTTTTGCCCATCCGCCCGGTTACGCCATGCATGATGATGCCAACGGAAATTGTAGCCATTGCTGTGCCTCGCGATTAAAAGTGGGATTTATTCAGGCCGCCGTCGACATCAATAATTTGACCGACAGTGAAAGGTAAATTGCCGCTTGCCAGCGCATCGACGACCACGGCAATGTCCGTCGGCTGGCCCCAGCGTTTCATAGGCACCAGACCGCCGCCGATCAACTGGTCATATTTCGGTTTCACGCCGCTGGTCATGTCGGTTTCGATAATGCCAGGGCGGATTTCATAAACGCCGATGCCTTCTTCCGCCAGGCGTAGTGCAAACAGCTGGGTCACCATGCTGGCGGCCGCTTTTGATACACAATATTCGCCCCGGGAAATCGACAGGCTGTGGGCGCTGCACGAAGTAATATTGATAATAGAGCGATGCTGGTCGTTTAATTCGCCCTGCTGGAGCATGGCGCGCGCGGCTTTCTGGCAAAAAAAGAACATTGCCCGGGTATTAACATCCTGGCAATACTGGTAATTCTCCGCGGTGACTTCCAGCAGGTCGCCACGCTGCTTTGCCGCCGTCCCGGCGTTATTGACGACACAATCCAGTCGCCCCCAGCGTTGTAAAACGGCATCCAGCATCCCTTGCTGGAGCGTTAAATCAGAAACATCACCCGGTAAAGCCAGTGCTTCGATGCCAAATTGTTGTAATTCCGCTACCATGGCTTGTTGTCGGGCGCGACCTTCTTCGTTATCGCGTCCGTTAATTGCGACGTGAAATCCGGCTCTGGCAAGCGCCAATGCACACGCTTTACCAATTCCCCGTGTCGAGCCTGTCACCAATGCTACCGGACGTTGCGAATGGATCATGAGCATACTCCCTGATGAGTGCCAAACATTTCAACTAATCAGTTGAAACTACGAAAGCAGTATAGAAAGAGAGAAAAATTAAATTCATGATCGACATCTCAAAATCAACCAACTGGTTGATTTATTTAAAACTACAATTAAAACAATAAATTGAATGGAGAATCTATGAAAGGGGAAGCCAGAACGAAGCGCAGGCATGATCCGGATCTCACAAAAAGCCTGATTCTCGATGCGGCAAAGAAGGAGTTCGCTGAAAACGGTTTTGACGGGGCGAGGATTGATCAGATCGCCGCGACAGCGAACGTGAACAAGCAGCTGATTTACTATTACTTCGAGAACAAGGACACGCTGTTTACGCATGTGCTGCAGGTAGCCTACCGGGATATTCGTACCAAAGAGGCCGCCCTGGAGCTGGATCATCTGCCTGCCCGTGATGCAGTACTTGAGCTGATGGATTTCACCTGGCACTACTACCTTGAGAATCCGGAGTTTATCCAGCTACTCAACAGTGAAAACCAACTCAAAGCGCGTCACCTCAAGGGCGTGGACACCATTGTGCCCATTAACAGCAGCTGGCTTTCGATTACCCAGCGTATTCTGGAACGCGGTCAGCAGGATGGGACGATCCGACCGGGCATCGACGCGATGCAGCTAAACATCACGATGTCGGCACTGGGTTTTTTCTATCTGATTAACCAGTCGACGCTGTCGATCATCTATCAGCAGGATCTTAAGCGTCCGGATGCGCTGGTAACGAGGCGTAAGGTGATGCGGGAAACGATCTCGTGTTGGCTGGCGCCGGGATCGCAGGCATAAAAAAAGCAGGGTCGATTGACCCTGCCTTGTGTTACTTCACCACACGCAGCGATGGACGCCCGCCGCGCGGTGGAGGATCGTCATCCGGATCGTTATCGTCCGAGTGGTCGGGTTTGTCGCCGTCGATAACCGACATCACCGTCTCGCTGTCCGGCAGAGATGTTTCGTCGTCGTCATTCATCGTGACCACGCTTTCATCGTATGCCGTTTCAGGTTCAAACATCGTGCCCGCACCGTTTTCACGTGCGTAAATAGCAAGAACAGCGGCCAGCGGCACTTCAACCTGACGCGGGACGCCGCCGAAGCGCGCGTTAAAACGCACTTCGTCATTCGCCAGCTCAAGATTACCTACAGCTCGCGGCGCAATGTTCAACACGATTTGCCCGTCGCGCGCATACTCCATGGGTACGCGCACGCCCGGCAACGTGACATCGACCACCAGATGCGGGGTGAGCTGGTTGTCGAGCAACCACTCATAAAAAGCCCGCAGCAGGTAAGGACGACGCGGTGTCAGCTGCGACAAGTCCATTCAATTAACCCCGGCCCAGACGCATTTCGCGCTCGGCTTCTGTTAAAGACGCGAGGAAAGAATCGCGTTCGAAAACACGCGTCATGTAGCCTTTCAGCTCTTTCGAGCCTGCGCCGCTGAGTTCAATACCCAGAATCGGCAGACGCCATAACAACGGTGCCAGGTAGCAATCGACCAGGCTGAATTCATCGCTCAGGAAGTACGGCTTCTGACCGAACACCGGCGCAATCTGCATCAGTTCTTCACGCAGTTGACGGCGGGCGTTATCAGCCTGCGCACCGCTGCTGGCCATAATCACTTCCATCAGCGAGTACCAGTCTTTCTCAATGCGATGCATGTAAAGACGGCTTTCACCACGCGCAACCGGGTAAACCGGCATCAGCGGCGGATGAGGGAAACGCTCATCCAGGTATTCCATGATAATGCGTGATTCCCACAGAGTGAGTTCACGATCGACAAGAGTCGGTACGCTTTGATTCGGGTTGAGGTCAATCAGATCCTGAGGAGGATTATCCTTTTCCACGTGCTCAATTTCGAAGCTGACACCTTTTTCTGCCAGCACGATACGGACCTGATGGCTATAGATGTCAACAGGACCAGAAAACAGCGTCATTACCGAACGTTTGTTGGCAGCGACAGCCATGAAAACCTCCAGGTATATTCAGTATTTTTACTGCTACCAGTCGTAATTTGACCGGCCAGATGTTGGTAAGCCACCCACGCACACAATCACTCTCGTTTAAAAATCAAACAAAAAATGAACAATCCCAGGCATTTGGGCAGAAAATTGGATGATAGTTTACCAGATTTTGCGGGCTTTGTGGTGAGGGGATTCTGGAAATGCTGAAAAAGAAGAGATAATCAACTCATTGCTGTGGATAACGTGATTTTTATCCATAAAAAAACCCGGTATAAACCGGGTTTTTCGCCAATCGTTCTGCTTTCGCAGAAAGCAATTAACGTTTGGAGTACTGCGGACGACGACGTGCTTTACGCAGGCCGACCTTCTTACGTTCAACCTGACGAGCGTCACGAGTGACAAAGCCAGCTTTACGCAGTTCAGAACGCAGGGACTCGTCGTATTCCATCAGAGCGCGGGTGATACCGTGACGGATCGCACCAGCCTGACCAGAGATACCACCACCTTTAACAGTGATGTACAGATCCAGTTTCTCAACCATGTCGACCAGTTCCAGAGGCTGACGAACTACCATACGGGCAGTTTCACGACCAAAGTACTGTTCCAGAGAACGCTGGTTAATTACGATTTTACCGTTGCCCGGTTTGATGAACACGCGAGCGGCGGAGCTTTTGCGGCGACCAGTGCCGTAGTATTGATTTTCAGCCATTGCCTATAATCCCGATTAGATGTCAAGAACTTGCGGTTGCTGTGCCGCGTGGTTGTGCTCGTTGCCAGCGTAAACTTTCAGTTTACGGTACATAGCACGACCCAGCGGGCCTTTTGGCAGCATGCCTTTAACCGCGATTTCAATCACACGCTCAGGACGGCGGGCAATCATCTCTTCAAAGGTCGCTTCTTTGATACCACCGATGTGGCCGGTGTGGTGGTAGTACATTTTGTCTTCGCGCTTGTTGCCGGTTACAGCAACTTTTTCTGCGTTCAGAACGATGATGTAGTCACCAGTATCAACGTGCGGAGTGTATTCCGCTTTATGCTTACCGCGCAGGCGACGAGCCAGTTCAGTAGCCAGACGGCCCAGAGTTTTACCTGTCGCGTCAACAACATACCAGTCGCGTTGTACGGTTTCTGGTTTAGCTGTAAAAGTTTTCATTAAAAGCTTACCCAAATAAATAAGTTACACGTTGGTGAACACCCAAACGTTTAGTCAGTTGAGGTTCACACGACATTGTCCAGCAAACCTACCCCTTCGAATAGCCTATGCCGGCGCAGAGAAAGTTTTGGGAAAAAAACCTTCTTGTAACGTGGGGTCGCAGGATTATAGAGAAGTCGAGGTCAAAGATCGACCCCTATTTGTGATTTGCGCCGGGTTTTTCAGTGTTTGGTGATGTGCGGCCTGATGCCGTTGCCCAGGCCCCTCTCCCGTGGGAGAGGGTGGCATTTATGGCATATGCTGACGCTTGAGGTACTCCTCGCTCTGCATCTCCTGCAGACGTGACAGGCAGCGCTGAAATTCGAACTTGAGCCGCTCACCCTGGTAAATCTCATACAGCGGAACCGCCGCACTCACCACCAGCTTCACGTGCCGTTCGTAGAATTCATCCACCAGCGCGATAAAACGCCGCGCCTCGCTCTCCATTAATGGTGTCATTATCGGCACATCAAACAGCATTACGGTGTGATACAGGCGTGAGAGCGCAATATAGTCGTGCTGGCTGCGGGCATCGACACACAGCGTAGCGAACGATACCGCCAGCGTCTGGTTTTCCACGCCCAGCGTCGCCAGGGGACGGTGATTAACCTCCAACGTCGGGGACTGCGTGCGTTTCGCCCCGGCCAGCGCCAGCCAGAGCTTATCCATCTGCTGCTGGGTCTCTTCATTTAATGGCGAGAGCCACAGGTGGGCCTGGGTCAACGTACGCAGGCGATAGTCCACACCCGCATCGACATTCATGATGTCGCAGTACTGTTTGATGGCATCAATAGCGGGTAAAAAGCGCGCCCGTTGCAAACCGTTACGATAAAGTTCGTCCGGCGGAATGTTCGAGGTGGCGACCAGCGTAATCCCTCTGGCAAAGAGTGCTTTCATCAGCCCACCGAGCAGCATGGCGTCGGTGATGTCAGAAACGAAGAATTCATCAAAGCACAGCACATCGGTTTCCGCTTTAAAGCGGTCGGCAACAATCTCCAGCGGGTCGCTATGCCCCTGTAATTGCGTCAATTCTTCATGTACGCGCAGCATAAAACGGTGGAAGTGCAGACGCTGTTTCCGCTCACCGGGCAGGCTTTGATAAAAGAGGTCCATCAGCCAGGTTTTGCCTCGCCCTACACCACCCCACATATAAAGGCCGCGCACAGGCGTCAGCGCTATCGACTCACGCTTGCCCAATAATTTGCCAAATTTCGCCATCAACCCACCGCTTTGCGGGGCGGATTGTTCTTTGGTCACAATTTGTTGGTAAATTCGATCCAGCCGGCTAACGGCTTCTTTTTGCACATCATCTGGCTGATGGCTACCCTCGTTGAGGGCACTGAGGTAACGCGATGTCGGGGTAAGGCTCTGCATGGTGTTATCGTTATTCCTTGAAAATCGATCCTGCCCACAGGGTTGGCGAAAAAAAGGTCGTTCTACCCTACGCGATGCCGCGTCGGGATTCCACTTCTGCGCGAATAGCGGTTATAGTGGCATAATCAGGCGCAGGCAAGGAGCTTGCAGCCATTACCCTACGGAACCATAAGACAATGGGAGAAGTACATGACCTGGGAATACGCGCTAATTGGGTTAGTAGTTGGTATCATTATTGGTGCCGTGGCCATGCGTTTTGGAAACCGGAAATTACGCCAGCAACAGGCTATGCAGTACGAGCTGGAAAAAAATAAAGCAGAACTGGAAGAGTACCGCGAAGAGCTGGTTAATCACTTCGCTCGCAGCGCAGAACTTCTCGACAATATGGCGCATGATTGCCGCCAGCTTTATCAGCACATGGCCAAAAGCTCCACCAGCTTATTGCCGGAAATGTCTGCCGAAGACAACCCATTCCGCAACCGTCTGGCGGAGTCCGAAGCGGGCAACGATCAGGCTCCGGTGCAAATTCCTCGTGACTATTCCGAAGGCGCATCCGGCTTACTGCGCGGCAACGCAAACCGCAAATAACCACTTTATTACCGCATTTTTAACGGGCGCACAGGTTGCGCCCGTCCTGTCTTTATAATCACAGCTATTATTTAGTCATTAACCGCATTGTTACTCGGTTGAAATTTCAATAACATCAAACTGTTTTGCATCGTTTTCCCTTTCACTTTAGGTTGCGAGAGCCAGCGTCAATGAAGAAACAAACCCAGCTGTTGAGTGCGTTAGCGTTAAGTGTCGGGTTATCTCTCTCGGCACCCCTCCAGACGATGGCCGCTATGCCATCGCAGGTTCCAGGCCAGGGTGCGCTTCCCAGCCTCGCGCCGGTACTGGAGAAAGTGTTGCCTGCCGTTGTAAGCGTGCAGGTGGAAGGTACGGCGGTACAAGGACAGAAAGTCCCTGATGAACTGAAAAAATATTTCGGCGACGAGTTGCCCGATCAGCAACAGCAGCAGGCTCAGCCTTTTGAGGGATTGGGTTCCGGGGTCATTATCGATGCGGCAAAAGGTTATGTGCTGACGAACAACCATGTCATCAACCAGGCGCAAAAAATCAATGTCCAGCTCAACGATGGTCGTGAGTTCGAGGCCAAACTAATTGGCGGCGACGACCAAAGCGACATTGCGCTGCTGCAATTGCAAAACCCCAGCAACCTAACGCAAATCGCCATCGCTGATTCCGATAAACTGCGGGTTGGTGATTTTGTTGTCGCCGTGGGTAACCCGTTCGGACTGGGGCAAACGGCGACATCCGGTATTGTCTCTGCGCTGGGTCGCAGCGGGCTGAATCTCGAAGGGCTGGAAAACTTTATCCAGACCGATGCCTCAATTAACCGCGGCAACTCCGGCGGCGCGCTATTGAACCTGAACGGCGAGCTTATCGGCATCAACACCGCGATCCTCGCACCGAGCGGCGGCAGCGTGGGCATCGGCTTCGCCATCCCCAGTAACATGGCGCAGACGCTTTCCCGCCAGCTGATTCAATTCGGTGAAATTAAACGCGGCCTGCTGGGCATTAAAGGCACAGAGATGAGCGCCGACATCGCCAAAGCCTTTAACCTGAATGTGCAGCGCGGCGCCTTTGTCAGCGAAGTGCTGCCGAACTCCGGTTCGGCAAAAGCAGGCATCAAATCGGGTGACGTGATTGTCAGCCTCAACGACAAGCCGCTGAACAGCTTTGCCGAGCTGCGTTCACGCATTGCAACGACCGAACCGGGCGCAAAAGTGAAGTTAGGCATTCTGCGCGACGGCAAACCGCAGGATGTTGAAGTTACACTGGATAAGAGTACCTCGTCTTCCGCCAGCGCGGAACTGATCTCCCCGGCACTGCAGGGCGCATCGCTGAGCGATGGTCAACTCAAGGACGGTACGAAAGGTATCAATATCGAGAACGTCGAGAAAGGCAGCGCCGCGGCTCAGGCGGGCCTGCACAAAGATGACGTGATCATTGGCATTAACCGCACGCCAGTACAATCTATCGCTGAACTGCGCAAAGTCCTGGAAACCAAACCGTCGGTGATGGCTCTGCAAATCATGCGCGGTAACGAAACCATTTATTTACTGCTGCGCTAAGCAAATGCGATCCCGGACATCACCGCTGCATGTGATGTCCGGGTAACTCGTGCTATGCTGCTGCGACTCTCTCATGACGACGCCCGCATCATGTTTTTGAAGATCTTTCGCTCGATTGCAATTGGTTTAATGGTTGGTGGCATTATCATCGCCGCTATGCCCTCGCTACGTCAGCATAACCCGCTGACCTCGCAGCAATTCGACAGCACCGATGAAACGCCCGCCAGCTACAACTCGGCGGTACGTCGCGCCGCGCCAGCGGTCGTCTACGTCTACAACCGCGGTATGAACACCTCATCCCACAATCGCCTGGAAATCCGTACATTAGGTTCCGGTGTGATCATGGACCAGCGTGGCTATATCGTTACCAACAAGCACGTCATCAATGATGCGGACCAGATTATCGTCGCCTTGCAGGATGGGCGCGTCTTTGAAGCACTTCTGGTCGGATCCGATTCACTCACGGACCTCGCGGTACTGAAAATTAACGCCACAGGCGGCCTGCCGGTGATTCCGATCAATGCGCGTCGCGTCCCGCACATCGGCGACGTGGTGCTGGCCATTGGCAACCCGTATAACCTGGGGCAGACCATCACCCAGGGGATCATCAGCGCCACCGGGCGAATTGGCCTGAACCCGACCGGGCGACAGAATTTCCTGCAAACGGACGCCTCCATCAACCACGGCAACTCCGGCGGCGCACTGGTGAACTCGCTGGGTGAGCTGATGGGGATCAACACCCTGTCGTTTGACAAGAGCAACGATGGCGAGACACCGGAAGGTATCGGCTTTGCAATTCCCTTCCAGCTCGCGACGAAAATCATGGATAAGCTGATTCGCGATGGACGAGTGATCCGCGGTTATATCGGTATCGGCGGGCGAGAAATCGCGCCAATGCATGCCCAGGGTGGCGCTATCGATCAGATTCAGGGGATTGTGGTTAATGAAGTCTCACCAGATGGTCCAGCCGCCCAGGCAGGTATTCAGGTGAATGATGTGATTGTTAGCGTGAACGGTAAACCGGCGGTCTCCGCGCTGGAAACCATGGACCAGGTTGCAGAAATTCGTCCAGGATCGGTCATTCCAGTCGAAGTGATGCGTGATGAAAAGAAACTCAAGCTGCAGGTCACGATACAGGAATACCCGGCAACCAACTAAGTGCGATAAAAACCGGAGCTCAATGAACTCCGGTTTTTTTGCACGTCCCTGGCGGCAAACGGCATTCCAGGCGGCGGCGAAAATTACTTATTGACGAAATCCTCGCCGAGCTGAATATCTTTTCTCAGGGTATCCAGCATCCCTTCCAGCGCCTGTTGTTCGAAAGCGCTTAATTTGCCAATCGCCTGGCGTTCTTCGATACCATTTTTACCTAACAGCAGCGGCTGAGAGAAGAAGCGGGCATACAGGCCATCACCTTCAATATAGGCACATTCTACAACGCCTTTTTCGCCCTGCAGCGCACGCACCAGTGACAGACCAAAACGCGCGGCCGCCTGGCCCATGGAGAGGGTTGCAGACCCGCCACCCGCCTTCGCTTCGACCACCTCAGTACCCGCGTTCTGAATCCGTTTGGTCAGATCGGCAATTTCCTGTTCAGAGAAGCTGACACCCGGAATTTGCGATAACAGCGGCAGAATGGTCACGCCTGAATGACCACCGACTACCGGCACTTCAACATCACCCGGCAGCTTGCCTTTCAGCTCAGCGACAAAGGTATTGGAGCGAATGATATCCAGCGTCGTCACGCCAAACAGTTTGTTCTTGTCATACACACCGGCTTTTTTCAGCACTTCTGCCGCAATCGCCACCGTGGTGTTAACCGGGTTAGTGATCACGCCAATACAGGCTTTAGGGCAGGTTTTTGCAATTTGCGTGACCAGGTTTTTCACAATGCCGGCATTCACATTGAACAGATCGGAGCGATCCATACCCGGCTTACGCGCCACGCCGGCGGAAATCAGTACCACGTCCGCACCGTGCAGCGCAGGCGTCGCATCTTCTCCGGAAAAACCTTTTATTTTCACAGCAGTAGGAATATGACTGAGGTCAACGGCAACCCCAGGGGTTACGGGAGCAATATCGTAAAGCGAGAGTTCTGAACCTGAAGGCAGTTGAGTTTTAAGTAGTAGAGCTAACGCCTGGCCGATGCCGCCAGCTGCGCCGAGGACTGCAACTTTCATCATAAACTCCTTATTATGGTTAGCTAAATATTTTGTTACTCCATTGCGGCGACCTTAATTCACCCTGATAATTATGGCAACGAGCCAGCCAAAATTCTGCGGCGTGGCGCGCTTTTAAAATATTATAATGGGCTTTACCGCTGTAAGACCGGCAAACTAAGCAACTAACACTGAGAGTTTACAATATAGCTCTGATATCCATCTAAACAATATCATTCTAGTAACATTTATTTTACTTTTGCTTGAATTTGCGACACATGGCACAGTGGGTTCATATCACGCATTTTGATAGATTTTGCGCGACCCATAACAATATTTGAGTTATTTCCACAGTAGATTATTTGCATAAAAATTCATCCATGTGCATAATAATGTAGTTTTCACGGCCTTAATACGGGTGACTTATGCGAAGCTCGGCAAAACAAGAAGAATTAGTTAAAGCGTTTAAAGCGCTACTTAAAGAAGAGAAATTTAGTTCTCAGGGAGAGATTGTCCTGGCGTTGCAAGAGCAAGGCTTTGACAATATCAATCAGTCCAAAGTCTCCCGTATGCTGACTAAATTCGGTGCGGTGCGTACGCGCAACGCCAAAATGGAGATGGTTTACTGTCTGCCCGTCGAACTGGGCGTTCCGACCACCTCCAGCCCGCTCAAAAACCTGGTGCTTGATATTGACTACAACGACGCGGTCGTGGTTATTCATACCAGCCCTGGCGCGGCGCAGTTGATTGCACGTTTGCTGGACTCACTGGGCAAAGCGGAAGGTATTCTGGGCACCATTGCCGGTGACGATACCATTTTCACTACCCCGGCGAACGGTTTTACGGTCAAAGAGCTTTACGAAGCTATCCTCGTTCTGTTCGAACAAGAGCTTTAACCTCTCTTTTCCCCCGGCACAGCGTCGGGGAAATCCCTTCTGATAGTCCTTTTTCTCTCTTTCCTGCGCTTACTTTTAACACAATGTGCGAATTTCTGTCTCATTTCATTCACGCAATGAATGTTTCCGCACGAAAAATCAAAGAACATCATTCCTTTGATTTATATATATAAAAAATAATCACCGCTTCAAAATCAGCCGTTTTTTATGCCTTTTTGGCTATAAAAAAAGGTTTCTTTACCACTTACTTACAATGGAAATAATTAGCCCGGTATTAATTTTACACGTTATTAGTGTATACTTGATTTTGTGATGAGGGTCACGAAACAAGTCCCTCAGGAATTGAGATTCGACGAGGTAAGCATCATGAAAATCAAATCAACTGTAGCAACACTTAGCATTCTTTCTGTTCTGTCATTTGGCGCTTTCGCAGCGAGCTCTATCGACGCTGGCCAGGCGCAAAGTCGTGAATCATTAGGTACCGTTTCCGTTGGAGGCATCGCGTCCTCACCAATGGACATGCGTGCAGAACTGAACAAAAAAGCGGATGAACAAGGTGCATCTTCCTATCGCATCATTGAAGCACGTACCGGTGATAACTGGCACGCCACTGCTGAACTGTACAAATAAGTTATCCGACAACCCTATGTAATCATCACTTAACGGCACCAGGCATAAAAATAGCGGTTTAAACCTTCTCGCCGTTGAGTATTGAGGAGAAAGACAATGAAACGTAACGTAATCATCGCAGCCCTTGGTTTAGCTTCACTGATCTCTTTTGGCGCCAGCGCAGCCACCCAACTGTCCGACAGCCAAACGCAAAACATGCAGTCCATGGGCAGCGTATCCGTCTCCCAGACCGCAAGTTCACCAATGAGCATCCGTGAAGAACTGTCTGCCAAAGCTGACGCAGCAGGTGCGAAAGCCTACCACGTGACCGAACTCCAGGAAGGCGACACCTGGCATGCAACGGCGGAACTCTACAAATAAACCCTCGTCGTCTAGTCCGACGACTTGCCCCCGCCTGTCGGGGGCTTTTTTTACGCGCTGCGTTAATGCACGTTAAAACGCAGCTGCCCTTGCAGCTCTTCCTCTGCTTCATCAAATAGCAGGATCAATGCGCCGAAACGCCGCCGCCGTCTTTCGCTCAGATGAATGAATTCAATTTCGACCGGCAACGGCAATGTTTCCGTCACCACCTTCCACAATGAATCCAGATCGGTGACTTTTTCTCGATCGAGAGCAAACCGGCGGGAAAATTCGCGATAGAAGGTACTTTGATTGTCTATCTCAGCAAAATCGAAGGTATAGATATTCATTGTCCGTCATCCAGCCCAATAGGGCGACTTACGCCGCCCGGCAGAGTTATAATCCCCCAAGATGCAGGGTTTTGACTTCCAGAAACTCATCCAACCCCAGCACCGATCCCTCACGCCCGAGCCCGGACTCTTTTACGCCGCCGAATGGCCCCAGCTCCGTGGATACCGCACACTCGTTGATACCAATCATTCCACTTTCAATCGCCTGGGATACGCGAAATACCCGGGACAAGTTTTGCGTGTAGAAATAGGCCGCCAGCCCAAACGGGGTAGCATTCGCACGCTGAATAACCTCATCTTCGGTGGAAAAGCGAAAACAGGCAGCGACCGGGCCAAAGGTCTCTTCGTTTGCCAGCTTCATTCCATCGCTGCAATCCCCCAGTACGGTGGGTTGCCAGAAATTTCCCCCCAGCGTATGCGCTTTACCGCCCGCCAGAACCTTCGCGCCTTTTGTGACGGCATCCTCTACGTGCTCGCGGACTTTATCTACCGCAGAAGACTCGATCAGCGGCCCGACGATAACCCCCTCCTCCATCCCGTTACCGACCTTAAGGGCGCTGACCGCTGCGGACAGTTTTTGGGTGAAATCGTCATACACGAATTCGTGAATATAGAAGCGGTTAACGCTGACGCACACCTGCCCGGCGTTACGAAACTTGTTAGCAACCGCGCCTTTCACGGCGGCATCGATATCGGCATCGTCAAAAACGATATAAGGCGCATTGCCGCCTAATTCCATCGACACCTTTTTCATAGTTTCCGCCGCGTTACGCACCAGCGTTTTGCCCACGGCAGTGGAACCGGTAAAGGAGATTTTACGTACCTCGTGACTCGCCATGATCGCATCGCTGATTTGCGGCGTATTCCCGGCAACCGCATTGAGCACACCGTCCGGCACACCAGCCTTTTTCGCCAGCGCCAGTAGCGCAAAGGCACTGAGCGGGGTGTTATTGGCGGGTTTAATGACCCCCGTACACCCTGCGGCTAACGCCGGTCCCAGCTTACGGGTCAGCATCGCCATCGGGAAATTCCACGGGGTAATGGCCGCCACCACACCAATCGGTTCACGGGTGGCAAAAATACGCGAGCCGGGTTTAATCGGCGGGATGATTTCACCGTTGGCACGCTTCGCCTGTTCGGCAAACCATTGAATAAAGCTGGCGGCATAATCCACTTCACCCTCGGCCTCTTTTAACGGCTTGCCCTGCTCAGTGGTCATCAACTTTCCCAGCCACCTTTTGTTTTCAATGATTAATTCGTACCAGCGGTAAAGGATGGTGGAACGTTCTTTCGCGGTTTTCGCACGCCAGGCGGGGAAGGCTTTGGTGGCGGCAGCAATGGAGGCTTCGGTCTCTTTTTTCCCAGCTTTCGCCACTTTTGCGATAACCTCGCCCGTCGCCGGATTCAGTACGTCAAATGTCGTGTCCAGCGATTTCCAGACGCCATCAACCAGATACCCGGTCTGAAAAAGTTCGCTGTCCTGCAATGCCTGCGTTGTCATTTGTCCTCCTGATCTGTGATTTACAAAATCTCCCGTAAAGTATAGCCATAAAAAAACCGACGCTTCTGGCGTCGGTTTCGGGTCTAGCTGCTGGTTAGCGCATGCTGATATTTGTGTAGCATCCCGGTGAGTCGTTTTACCGGTTCGGTGACCTGAGGTGGAGCATCCCAACTGCGTAATTTCTCCTGATAGACCTCCAGCTCCTCCAGCAACTGCGAGAAATAGTGCCGTCGTTTGCTGTCCGAACTGGCGGAGATCACGCTATCTGCCGTGCGACGAAGCTGCCGATGGAACGCAGAGAGATCGTCATTCACCGGCACAGGCGCGTCGCGTAAGCGCTGGTGAGCGATAATCAGTGTCAACGCCAGGCGAAACTTCGCTACATCACCCGGGAACTTGTTCAACAGTAAAAACAGCTGCTGATAGAGCGCAGGCAAATGGTTCTCTTTGCGTCGTGCGCTGTTCGTTGTCATCGCCGAGACGGCCGCGGAGACAAACTGGTTGAGCAGCATACGCCCGGTCCGCGCCTGCGAGTTATCCCGCACCAGCAAAATGACAATCAGCGCCAGTCCACAACCGATAATCTGCCCAAGCGCGTTATCGAGAAACTGGCTGAATTTAAAGGTCATCGGGTTATCGAGCACAATAATGTTGATGGTACTTGCCAGTGCCCCCAGTGAACCCAGCCGCCGTTTCTGCACTTCGATACCGACAAAGAATGCCAGCACCGCCAGGCTGATACAGAGCAACAGCATGCTTTGCTGCGTCGACGGAATGATAAACAGAAAATAGAGCGCGCCCAACGGGAGTGCGATCAGCGTGCCGACCAGGAAATCGATGGCCATCATTTTTGGGTTCGGCAGACGCATTGCCAGCGATGTCACCACGGCGATCATCACCATGGTTCCACTGCCGGAGGTCCAGCCGCTCCACAGCCAGAACAGAGTACCCAGCAGGCAAGACAACGTGGTACGCCAGAAGTTGATCATCGCATGATGGCGTTCAGCCGATGTCGGTTTGATAACCACTTCGCCGCGCAGGACTTCATCTTCTGTTGCACTGATTTTGGTGTTACTCACCACGCCGCGTTTGAGCAGTAAATAACGCGTGGCCGCGCCGACCCAGCTGTAGATAGTGACTGGCGTATCGCGCTCGCCGGTCCAGGCAATCACCCGACGCATCCGCTTCATTTGTCTGTGCACATCCTGGACATTTTCTACCGGGGCATCGAACAGTTCGCGGAACGTGTCGGTAATCAGCTCAGGCCGCGTATTCTGAATCAGATAGGTTTCACAGGCCTGGGTAATCAGCGTCAGCGACAAGGTATTGATCGCGGTCAGACGGCGGTTAGCGCGCCCCCAGCGGGAAGACTCAATTTTCAGATTGCTGCGCATCCCGTCGAGTGCCGCCGTACGGCGAACCAACGTTCCCCAGGCTTTGTCCACAGCTTCCGGGTCGCCGTGTTTGATACACATCTGCATGAGCTGGTATTGGGCCACCAGCAGGCTATCCAGCTCGCGGTCGATCTCACGTTTGATCGAACGGGGAGAAAACAGCAAATCCGCGACAATCGCACTCACAATCCCGATGACAATTTCACTGCAACGCTCAACGGTGAACTGAGGGGCCAGCACCGGATCGCTTTGAATCGTCACGACAATAATCAGTGCCGTATAGCCCGCCAGCCCCCAGGCGTAAGAGTTCTCCACCCGAACGAGTGACGAAATCCAGGTACAAAACCCTGCCCAGATACAACATACCGTCAGCATCAGGAACGGGGCGCGGATCATAGCGATGATTATGGTCAGACCGGCGATACAGCCAATAAAGGTCCCGACGATACGCAGCATGCCGCGATAGCGAATCGCGCCGGACCAGGGTTCACCCCCGGCGGCAAATGCAGGCCCCGCCGCGACAATCGCCGCCGTCAGCACCGCCCAGCGCGGTGTTTCCAGCTGGAAATGAAAGCCGACGAACAGAGCCAGCACGATAGCGCACGCCAGTTTGAGCGCGAAGCGAACGTGGTAGCTGGCGATGGAAAACATACCCATAGCGATTAACCAAACTCACGCAGGCGATGAGCCAGTTTGCGGAAGAAGGAGTCGTGGCTCTCATCGCGATCGGTTTGCCCGGTCACCACGACCGTCGCCGTTGTGCCTGCTGGACAGAGGTTCCCCTGCTGCTCATCCAGATGAATACGTACCGGCACGCGCTGCGCCAGACGCACCCACTCAAGGTTCGAATCAATGGTCGCCATGCCTTTGCTGTCATTGCTGCTGCTGGCGTTGGTCACTCCTGCGGCGATGCTCTCTACCGTGCCTTTCAGCACGCGATTGCTGCCCAACGGCGTAATCTCAGCGCGGAAACCCGGATGTACACCTTCAAGCTTGGTCTCTTCCATATAAGCCTGGACATAGAAGGAGTTCTGCTTAACCAGCGCAACGGCGGTAGAACCACGGGTAATGAACTCTCCGGCATAGACATTCAGGTTGGTCATCCAACCGTCCGCCGGGGCGCGAATCACGGTACGTTCCAGATCCAGTTTTGCCAAGTCACGCGTGGCCTGCGCTTTTGCCAGCTGATGCAATACTGTTTGCAGAACGTTGTTAGCCTGGTCAATTTCTTCGCGGGACATCGCCTGCACGCCAAGCTGGTTACGACGACCGGCCTCACGGCGCTTTTCACTTTCCAGCGCCTGGTAGTAAGCGACATCCGCTTCGGCCTCTTCCAGCGCTTTCTGATAACGCGGCTGATCGATAGTGAACAGCACCTGGTCTTTTTTAACCAGTTGGTTATCGTGGACGCTGACTTCGGTAATTAATCCGGCGACGTCAGGCGCGATAGCGACCACGTCAGCGCTGAAACGCGCATCACGGGTCCAGGGAGATTCGGTGTAGTACACCCATGCGCGGAAGATGGCGATAAAGGCCAGGATAACCAGTGCCAGGGTGATGACGGTACGCAAGAGATTTCTTGTTAGTGTTTTCACTTCTACCTCAAACAAACAGACGCGACAGCAGGTAAAACAAGCAGCAGTAGAGCGCAGTGTTGAACAACGCCGGATGCCAGACGAAATCGTAGATCCCGGTTGGGATCAGCATGCGGCGCACCAGCCAGAAGATCGCCAGTGACAAAAGCAATTCGAAAAAAATCGGTGGGAACGACAGACCGAACACCACGATAACGGGAAACAGACTCATGTTGACCTTGATTAGAGAGAGTGCAGGCGACAGTATTTCTTATACGCACCGCAGCGGAGCAGGAAGCAAGCAAGGCGAGATCGGCACGTTAATTATTCAGCGAATAGTATATTAACGTAACTGTTATGCTGTTATCTATATTATGTGATCTAAATCACTTTTAAGCCAGAGTGAATAATGGAACGACTAAAACGCATGTCCGTATTCGCCAAAGTGGTGGAACAAGGCTCGTTTACTGCCGCAGCACGGCAGTTGCAAATGAGCGTGTCATCCATCAGTCAGACGGTGGCGAAACTGGAAGATGAGCTACAGGTTAAGCTGCTAAACCGCAGTACGCGTAGCCTTGGGCTGACCGAAGCCGGGAAAATTTATTATCAGGGCTGCCGACGCATGCTGCATGAAGTGCAGGATGTGCACGAGCAACTTTACGCCTTTAACAACACCCCCATCGGTACGCTACGCATTGGGTGTTCTTCAACCATGGCGCACAATGTTCTGGCGCAGATGACCGCCGAAATGCTCAAAGAGTATCCCGGGTTGTCGGTCAATCTGGTGACGGGCATTCCCGCGCCGGACCTGATTGCCGATGGTCTGGATGTCGTCATCCGCGTCGGCGCGCTGCAGGATTCCAGCCTGTTTTCACGCCGTCTGGGAGCAATGCCAATGGTGGTCTGCGCGGCCAAAAGCTATCTGGCCCATTACGGCATTCCGGAAAAACCCACAGACCTGGTGAATCATTCATGGCTGGAATATAGCGTCCGGCCGGATAATGAATTTGAGCTGATAGCGCCAGAGGGGATTTCCACCCGCCTGATCCCGCAGGGCCGCTTCGTCACCAATGATCCGATGACCATGACGCGCTGGCTTACCGCCGGTGCCGGGATCGCCTATGTGCCATTGATGTGGGCGATCAATGAGATCAATAACGGGACGCTGGAGATCTTGTTTAGCCTCTATCAGTCCGATCCACGTCCGGTCTGGGCGCTGTATACGGAAAAGGACAAGCTGCCGCTAAAAGTACAGGTGTGTATTAACTATCTGACGGATTATTTTATTGAGGTGGCGAAGCTGTATCAGGGCGTACAGGGGCGAAGATTGTAGAAGACATTCCCGGATGGCGACGTTTCACCACCCGGGAATAAAGCAGACTTACGCGGTACCGCCGACGGTCAGATTGTCCACTTTCAGCGTCGGCTGACCAACGCCCACCGGCAGACTCTGGCCTTCTTTACCGCAGACGCCGACACCGTTATCCAGTTTCAGGTCATTACCCACCATGGAAATCTGCTGCATGGCTTCAATGCCGGAGCCAATCAGGGTTGCCCCTTTCACCGGCTTCGTTACCTTCCCTTTCTCAATCAGGTAAGCCTCTGAGGTGGAGAACACGAATTTACCGGAAGTGATATCCACCTGGCCGCCGCCAAAGTTCGGCGCATAAATGCCAAACTCGACGGATTCGATAATTTCCTGCGGCGTCGATTTCCCGGCCAGCATGTAGGTGTTGGTCATGCGCGGCATCGGCAGATGCGCATAAGATTCGCGACGACCGTTGCCGGTTGGCGCCACACCCATCAGACGGGCATTCAACTTGTCCTGCATGTAGCCTTTCAGCACACCGTTTTCAATCAGCACATTGTACTGACCCGGCGTACCTTCATCGTCGATGGAGACAGAGCCACGGCGATCGGCGATGGTGCCGTCATCCACCACGGTACAAAGTTCTGATGCCACCAGCTCGCCCATATGGCCGCTGAACACGGACGTGCCGCGACGGTTAAAGTCGCCTTCCAGCCCGTGCCCAACTGCTTCGTGCAGCAGTACGCCCGGCCAGCCTGCGCCCAGCACCACCGGCAGTGTACCAGCAGGTGCCGCCACGGCGGAAAGATTCACCAGCGCCATACGCACCGCTTCTTTTGCCCAGGCGTCGGCGCGAACATCGCCGTCGACATCTTTCAGGAACCAGTCATAGCCAAAACGACCACCGCCGCCGCTGGAACCGCGCTCGCGTTTGCCGTCGTCTTCTACCTGCACACTCACGGAGAGGCGTACCAGCGGGCGAACATCCGCTGCCAGCGTACCGTCCGTCGCGGCAACCAGAATTAATTCATACACGCCCGTCAGGCTGGCAGACACTTCCTGCACACGCTTGTCCGCCGCGCGGGCCACTTTGTCGACGCGACGCAGGATATCCAGCTTCTCTTCGCGGCTCATGCTTTGCAGCGGATCGATACTGGCATACAGCCCCTGATGCTCAACGGCACCCAGCGTCTGCACACGCCCATCGCCTGACTCGCGCACGATGGTACGAGCCGCCTGCGCGCTCTGCTCCAGCGCCAGCAGGCTAATTTGGTCGGCGTAGGCAAAACCGGTTTTCTCACCGCTTACCGCACGCACACCCACGCCCTGGTCGATATTGTACGACCCGTCCTTGATGATGCTGTCCTCTAACACCCAGGATTCGTGATAGCTCGACTGAAAATAGAGGTCACCGTAGTCGAGTCGGCGCTCGGTCAGTTGACCAAGGATGGAAAACAGATCCTGATGACTCAGGCCATTTGCTGCCAGCAATTGTTCACTTACCAGGTTCAGACTCATCGTTTGCTACTCGTCGTTGCCGCCACATCGGGCAATAAAAAAAGTGTGATATAAGGAGCTTGAGGCAATTCGCCGACGCCGTCAAATCATTGCTTTTTATCTGTACGCGGCTGGCGCAAGACTTCATTGATTTGCGGTTTGTCTACCGGACCGGTGATGCGATAACGCAAAATGGAGACTTTATTCCATAGCGGCCCCAGTACTTTACTGGCGGCGAACACCGCCGCGCCGACGATCGGGTTAACGGCAAAGGCCGCCGCAACGCCCACGGTTGCGGAGATTTCCGGTGCAACAACCGCTTCGACATCCAGCTGACGCTGTACCAAATCCACCGACCCTTTCATCGCAATATCGGCTTCCAGCCCGTCCACCAGCGTATCGTCAGTATGCAGAACGCCATCCTTGATCCATGCCGCACTGCGGATTGAATCAAAGTAGAACCCTTCGCTGCTGAACGTGTCGCTGAAATCGAAGCGAAGCTTACGCAGCAGCGCATCGACGCTGAACAGGCGCAGCAGCTGCCCGGCATGGCCGGTACTGATATCGGTGATATCCCCTTTCCCAAGGCGAGTGCGCAGAATACCGTTTAGCGACTCTTCCTGCGGCTGCCACGGCGCGCTACGCCAGTGCAAATCATAGTTCACATCAAACGGCGCATTGCGTACTGGCGTCGAAATACCGAAGAAATTCATCGCCGAGTCGATTTTGTCGCCGTGCAGCGTGCCTTTCAGTGAGGTCCTTTCGCCACCGCTCTTATTGACCCATTCGCCGTCGGCGGTAAGACGGGCAAAACCCGTGTCAACCATGCCATTCGCCAGCGACAACGTATCGCCTTTGATTGCGAAATCACCCTCAATGCGGCCATATTTTTGCCCCCACAGCCAGCACTCAGCACAGCGAAGCTGCAGATCCGGCCAGCCGGTGAAATCCACCTGCGTCTTGCCGCGCAGCAAGGTCGAAGGTGAAGAGATGTCGTTGTCATCCGTCGACGTCGCAGAGGGGGTGTAGTAGAGATAGCGAATCGCGGCCTGCCACGGTGCGTTATCGTGCAGGGTGAACGTCCCATTGATTTCTCGCCCCTGCGCTTCAACAACCGATCCTGATCCCTGCGGCTGCGAGACAATGCTCAGGTTGTTCCATTGCTGGCCCGCCAGCGTGAGCGCCGGGGTTCGCAGGGTGACGCTGGCCGGGAACTGCGTCGAATTGCTGACGTTATTGGCAACCCCCTGACGCAGCAGGCCCAGCCACTGCGCTCCGTTCATCGGCGGCAGGTTCAGCTCAAGGCCGGCCTGCTCGGGCAATGGCGGCAGCGTGCGGCTATCCGTGGCCCAGATGGCGCGGTCGAGAGTCAGTTTCTGGTTGAGTAACCAGCGACTGTTAAAATGGTTATTACCGCCCGCGTTGCCGGTCAGATCGAAACTGTGCAGATTACCTTCAACATTCAGCTTCACCGGGAGAGCCTGACCCGCTTGCTTATCAAGCGGCGGCGGCAGACGGCTGGCGATGTTCGTCAAATCACCGTCAATGCTGATGTTATATTTCGCCCCGGTGCTGTGCGGCAGTTCAATGTCCACTTTGCCATTCCAGCCCACGCTGCCGCTTACCGCGTCGCTCAATTGCTGTGGCAATACGCCCGTTTTCGCCGGTTGCCAGTTGCCATTCAAATTCACCGCCACCTGGTAGGCTTTTGCCCCTTCGGTGGTGGTGAAATCAATATTCACAGGCTGTTTAAACCATGTCGCCTGCAGCGGCTCACTTTTCAGGTTGCCGTTAACAAAGCTGAACTTACCGCGCAGATCGTTCACCGTGCTGTTAAGCGGTTTGATGAACAGATTGTTGTGATTGAGAACCACGTCGCCTTTGGCGGTAGTCATCTCGCCATCCAGCGGGATATCAAGATGTAAGCGAGCGCTTACATCGCCATCCAACTTGAGCTCATCCAGCGCGCTGGAAAGCGTATTTTTCAGCGGCGTATCTTTGAAATAGGGTCCAACCGCCTTCCCCGGACCGTTGATATCAGCATCAATGAGTAATTTCTCTTTGATGTAATCCGGAATGATGGCCGTCAGGTTCGTGGCTTTGACACCGCCCAATGCCACCTCATCCGTCTTCATCCACAGACCGTCATTGAGGAAGTCGAGTTGAATATCGAAATTTTTCAGCGCCGGCCAGTCCGGCTGGAAAGCAAAGGTGGCGTTACGTAACGGTACCAGCACCTCAAACTGCCCTTCATTGTGCTTATATGGGAATAACCGTGGATTGCCGCCATAAACCAGCGTGGCGTTTTCAGCCTGTCCACCCTGAATTGCTGCGCTCAGGTAATCCACCAGCGCTTTCCCCATCAGGTTTTCCGGGAAGTAGCGCCACGCCTGACCGCCATCGGTAACGTTAATACCGGCCAGAATGCCCAGCCACGGCTCATCGCCCTCTGGCTGCAGGTAGCGGAAATCCCCCCGCGCGTGAATAGCATTGGCCTGCACGTCGATGTTATGGCCATCAATCTGCAGGCCGCGCTCGTCGTTTTGCCAGTCGAGGGCCGCCACCCCTTTCTCGATTTCCAGCGGCGCGCGGAAAACCGTGGCATAAGGCATTTTTGCCTTCGCCATTTCGGCTGTAACTCGCCCGTGCTCAACGCTGCCGGATAAGGTGCCGGACAGGTTCTCAACGCCAGGCAACAGCTCCCACTGTTTCCAGGAGATATCTTTCCAGCTCGCCTGGAAGCGCGTTTTCTCCGTCGCCTGCAGGGGAATATCCAGCGCCAGTTTTTCCAGCGTGCCTGCCGGGTCCATGGTGCGCCACACTTTCCCCAGCTCTGGCGAAATTTTCTCGGCAATCGGCATCATGCCATCAAGGGCATTCAGATCGAGACGGCTGGCACGTACGCGCAACTCATCACTACGCTGGCCATCTGGCCCCCCGACTTCCTGAGCCGGAACCCATGCGAAGGCCAGTGAGCCTTGCGGCCATGGATGCCCATCCATCGTGATGCGCGTTGTGGGAATATCAAACTGCCAGCCCTGCTGCTGACGCGAGACATGCGCCGTCAGGTTATCGACCGACAGTTGGTGAGTATCTTTGTCACCCTGCCAGCTGGCCCCGCCTTTTTTTAGCCAGACATCACCGCTTTCCACCTCACCTTTATTGAGTGTCATCCAGCCTTCAAGGCTAAAACGGGCGGTCTCCAGCGCAACATTGTCCTGCATCCATTTGCCAAGCCAGGGCTTAACATCAATGTCGTCTGCCTGTAGCCACAGCCGGCCATTGTTGAGGATACCTTTGTCATCGCGCAGATCCATTCTCACCTGCATGATGCCATGCTGCCCGGTCAGGCTGGACAGGCTCAGTTGCCCTTCCGCACGGTGTCGATCTTTGCTGTTAAGCCAGGTCAGTTGGGGGATCGCAAGCTCGGCGCACTGGCCGGAAAGGGTTAAAAAGCTGAGTCGGCTATCGCGCAGATCAAAGTGATCGAACTGGCGAAGGAACAGATCGCTGATGCGGTCGGTTTCGATCGGGCTGCCATCGTCATTGCGTTGCAGCGGGGTGTTGGTACGAACGGCCAGCTGATAAAAGGTGAGATCGCGGAACTGCCAGCGCATGTGCAGCAGGCTTTGCCAGATATCCAGCGCCAGCGTGACGCGTTTAACGGACAGATCGCCGCCGTCTTTGAGGGTAGCGTTAACGTCGAGAACTTCGAGGATAGGGCCGAAATTTTCCCAGCTTGCATTCAAATGGCTGGCATCAACCACAATACCGGTCTGTGCCTGAATTTTCGCCAGAATTTCAGGGCGCCAGCTGTCCAGATGTGGCAGGATAAGGCGCAGACCACTTACCAGCAGCGCCACTATCACAACTAGCGTCGCCCCAGTAAGCAGCAATATCCCCGGCAGTCGCCTCACGCACCTCTCCTTGTCAACAAAACGTCTTTTACATCATCACTACATCAAACTGCTCTTGATTATAGAGCGGCTCGATTTGCACTTTAACTTGCTTACCGACAAAGATCTCAACCTCAGCCAGCGCGTGCGACTCTTCCCCTTTCAGGGTTTCCGCCACAGCAGGAGAAGCATAGACCAGGAAACGATCTGAGTCGTAGGCATGGTGCACGCGAACGATTTCGCGCATGATTTCGTAGCAGACGGTTTCCACCGTTTTGACCGTGCCTCGTCCATGGCAGGTTGGGCATTCATTACACAGAACGTGTTCCACGCTTTCACGGGTACGTTTACGAGTCATCTCGACCAGACCGAGCTGGGAGAAACCGTTGATGCTGGTCTTCACGCGGTCCTTGCTTAACGCTTGTTCCAGTGAATGCAGAACCCGGCGGCGGTGGTCTTCATTGTTCATGTCGATGAAATCAATGATGATAATGCCACCGAGATTACGTAAACGCAGCTGGCGGGCAATAGCCTGCGTGGCTTCAATATTGGTATTGAAAATGGTGTCATCAAGATTACGGTGGCCGACGAATGCCCCGGTGTTGATATCCACCGTCGTCATGGCTTCTGTCTGGTCAATAACCAGATAACCACCGGATTTCAATTCCACTTTTCTTTCCAGCGCACGCTGAATCTCATTCTCTACATCGTAGAGATCGAAGATCGGCTGGCGGCCGCTGTAGTGTTCAATCATGCTGGTCATTTCCGGCATGTATTCAGCCGTAAATTCCAGCAGCATGTCGTAGGTCAGGCGTGAGTCAACGCGGATCCGGTCGAGCTGGGCATCGGCAAAATCACGCAGCACGCGCTGTGCCAGCGCCAGTTCACCGTAGAGCTTGCAACGGGTCTGTTGACGCTTTTTGCGCTCCATTACCTTCGTCCACACCCGCTTGAGGTAGGCAGCATCGGCGGCGAGATCTTCATTGCACACCCCTTCCGCCGCGGTACGAATAATAAACCCGCCCTGCTCGTCGCAATAGTCGGTCACCACCTGCTTGAGCCGCTCGCGTTCGGCTTCGCTTTCAATACGCTGGGAAACACCAACGTGCGAGGCACCCGGCATAAAGACCAGATAGCGGGAAGGCAAAGTGATGTCTGTGGTCAGTCGCGCGCCTTTGGTACCCAGCGGATCTTTCACCACCTGTACCATCAGGTCCTGCCCCTGACGCACCAGTTCGGAGATATCGCGAACGGTGAAGTTCTTCTGCTCTTCCCCCGCCACGCATTCGGTGTGGGGCATAATGTCCGAGGCGTGAAGAAACGCGGCCTTATCCAGACCAATATCTACAAATGCCGCCTGCATACCAGGCAGTACGCGACTTACCCGACCCTTGTAGATATTGCCTACTATCCCACGTCGCGCCTCACGTTCGATGTGAATCTCTTGCAGGATGCCGCCATCGATATAGGCCACGCGTGTTTCCGATGGCGTAATGTTGACTAACAGTTCAGCCGTCATGATTGTTTATTCCCTCGCGCAATGCGTTAAAATTGCTCAACAATTCCCAGGTTTCTACCAGCGGTAAACCCACCACAGCGTGATAACTCCCGTTTATTTTCCTGACAAAACAGCCGCCCAGCCCCTGAATTCCGTACGCACCCGCTTTGTCCATCGGCTCACCGCTGGCAACATAGGTAGCAATATCATCATCAGAAAGAGTCCGGAACGTCACCTCGGTTTTCACCAGACAATCCAGCAGGTGTTGGCTGTCCGCCAGCGCGACCGCCGTCATGACCTGATGGGTCTGACCAGAGAGCTGTCGCAACATTTTAGCAGCATGCGAGGAGTCTTTCGGTTTTTCAAGCACTTCACCATTAAATATGACAATGGTGTCAGCACCGAGCACCGGTAAATCACGGGATGCCATCGCCACACCCGCAAGCGCCTTTTCCCGTGCCAGGCGCACAACGTAGTGTTGGGCGCTTTCCTGCGCCCAACGCTGTTCTTCAATACCGGGAATAATTCGCTCGAAGGTGACGCCCAACTGGGTGAGCAATTCCTGACGACGCGGGGAACCAGAGGCAAGCCAGATTGTTGTCATAAAAACCTTTATTGCACGGCAAACTGCTGGCGAATCTTGCGCATAAGCAGGAAAAGCCACGGCCAAAGCACGCCATTGACGACGCTGCTCCAGAAGATTTCTGGTTTGAAGGACACGTTAATGACCAAAAATTCAGCCCAGAACACGATGACTTCGGTTGCCAGCGACAGGACCATCACCACCAGCGCCTGTTGCCACAGCGCCAGGTTACGGAACAGCTGAAATTTAAGCGCGACTAGATAGGCGGTAATGCTCAGTGACAACGCACGCACGCCAAGCGTGGATCCGCTAATGAGATCCAGTATGGCACCCATAGCGAAACCTGTGCCGACATTTACGCGGTGCGGTAGCGCCAGAATCCAGTAAAGCAGGATGAGTAACACCCAGTTTGGCCGGTAGACAAGAATGTCATCCGGCCAGGGCATAATTTGAAGCAACAGCGCGATAAGAAACGAGAGCCAGATAACCCAGCGTCCCTGGCTACGGTAACTTGCCACTATTGGCCTCCCCGGGTACCTTGCGAAGGTAGCGGTGGCCCGGCAATACCGGTAGCAGGAGCAGGAATTGGCGCAGGCGGCCCCATCGCATCCGGCGCAGGCAGCACTTGCGGCATCATCTGCATCAGACGTTCGTTAGCCACGCGGTGTACTTCTTCCGGCGTCATCGGATTCGTGCCATTACGATCGGCTCCCCACAGCAGCAGTAAGTAGCGCAGACGCTGCAAACCCGCAGTAGGACGTGCCTGGATAACCGTATACGCACGCTGCGTGTCGAGTTTCACGGAGGAGACCACCCCAACAGGATAACCTTCCGGGAAACGCCCACCCAGACCGGACGTCACCAGCACATCGCCAACGCGAATATCGGTATTGGCCGGCAGATGCTCCAGTTGCAGATCGTCAGTACAGCCATTGCCTGCCGCAATAACGCGGATATCGTTACGCAATACCTGAATCGGCAACGCATGGGTCGCATCGCAAATCAGCAGTACGCGGCTGGTCAGTTTCGCCACGGCGACAACCTGGCCGACTACGCCTTTATCGCTGATGACCGGCTGGCCTTCATACACGCCGTTCACGCTGCCTTTGTCGATCACAACCTGATCGCTATACGGATCATTCACCGTTGAGATAACCTGGGTCACCATTTTCTGCTCGTCCTGACGCAGCGGCGAACCCAGCAGCTCGCGCAGACGCGCGTTCTCCTGTTTGTATTGCCCTAACATCAGCAGTTCGCTGTTTTTCAGCAGCAACTCCTGACGCAATGCCCGATTTTCAAGCTCAAGTTGATCGCGCGAAGAGAGCGTTTGCGAAACACTGTCTAATAATTCGCGGGGACCATTGGAAATAAAGTAGAAAGGACTGACGGCAGTATCCATGTACGTTCGAATTTGACTGAACGTACCGAGGCGGCTGTCGGCAATAATAACTCCGAGCGCCACTACCACCGCCAGGAAAAGGCGAATCTGTAGCGACGGGCCACGGCTAAAAATTGGCTTCATAGGCTTTGCGTATTCTCAGGCCAGACAGATTCAGGGCGATATCTTCGCCCTGAATCTGAATCAGACTATTCTTCGCTGAACAAATCGCCGCCGTGCATATCGATCATTTCCAGCGCCTTGCCGCCGCCACGAGCTACGCAAGTCAGTGGATCTTCTGCAACTACGACAGGAATACCTGTCTCTTCCATTAACAGGCGGTCAAGGTTGCGCAGCAGTGCGCCACCACCGGTCAGAACCATACCGCGCTCAGAAATATCGGACGCCAGTTCTGGCGGGCACTGTTCCAGTGCAACCATCACCGCGCTTACGATACCTGTCAGCGGTTCCTGCAGTGCTTCCAGAATTTCGTTAGAGTTCAGCGTGAAGCCACGCGGAACACCTTCTGCCAGGTTACGACCACGCACTTCGATTTCGCGCACTTCGTCGCCTGGGTAAGCAGAACCGATCTCATGCTTGATACGCTCTGCGGTCGCTTCGCCGATCAGAGAGCCGTAGTTACGGCGTACATAATTAATGATCGCTTCGTCGAAACGGTCGCCACCGATACGAACGGAGGAGGAGTACACCACGCCGTTCAGGGAGATAACGGCTACTTCTGTGGTACCACCACCGATATCAACAACCATAGAACCGGTTGCTTCGGAAACCGGCAGGCCTGCACCGATTGCAGCCGCCATAGGCTCTTCAATCAGGAAGACTTCACGCGCACCAGCGCCCTGAGCGGATTCACGAATCGCACGACGTTCAACCTGGGTCGCACCAACCGGTACACACACCAGAACGCGCGGGCTTGGACGCATAAAGCTATTGCTGTGCACTTGTTTGATGAAATGCTGGAGCATTTTTTCAGTCACGAAGAAGTCGGCGATTACACCGTCTTTCATCGGGCGGATAGCAGCAATATTGCCCGGCGTACGGCCCAGCATTTGCTTAGCGTCATGACCTACCGCGGCCACACTTTTCGGTGAACCGGCACGATCCTGGCGAATGGCCACCACGGAAGGCTCATTCAGTACGATGCCTTGTCCTTTTACATAAATCAGGGTATTCGCGGTACCCAGGTCAATGGACAGGTCATTGGAAAACATGCCACGAAATTTTTTCAACATACTAAGGGATAATCCTGAAAGCTGGGGCGGAAAACAAAATCCGCTTACTTTACCAACCACACGCAGCAGCGACAAGGCGCAAAAATCATCTGCTACGGTGAAAATTAGTGCAGTTTGTTTCCTTTGTTACAAACAACCTGACTCCTTCAGGAATAAACAACGGCGGGAGCACTCCTTGCCCTGCGTTTGCAACCTGTCAAAGGTTAAAACTTGCGTTCGCGCTGTGGCAATCTGGCGGGCAGGCAAGCACACCCCCATACGTACGATACAGCGCGCGTTATTCTACGTGAAAACGGCTTAAACGGCAGTTCAAACCGAGTATCTTTGCGAATATTTTTTCACATTGGTGTCAAGCGGCTGAGAGGAGGCAAAAAAATCCCCCTGTCCACCCGAAACGCCACGTTCAATCAGTGTCTGCCACTCGCCACGCGAACGGACACCAGTGGCAAAAACACGCGTATGCGTACCTTTGCATGCCTCGACGAGACTTTGCACCAGCAGCTGATTCTCCGTGCGCTTCTCAATGTTGCGGACAATCCCAGGATGAAGTTTTAGCAGTTCCACATCCAGCGCTTTAATCCAACTGGTACTGACCAGGG
Source organism: Phytobacter sp. V69 (assembly GCF_965644215.1). Classification (NCBI taxonomy): domain Bacteria; kingdom Pseudomonadati; phylum Pseudomonadota; class Gammaproteobacteria; order Enterobacterales; family Enterobacteriaceae; genus Phytobacter; species Phytobacter sp. V69. Next base: position 5,206 of record NZ_CBFFRL010000002.1, on the reverse strand, counting down.
TGAGGCCCGCCTGCGTGACAGCAACCCGCGAGCCTAACGCATTAATCAACCGCACCACCGGTTGTAACCGGCTGATATGTTGACAAACATCAGCCTCTGCAAGTTCAAAAATAATCCGCCGACGGTGTGATTTTTCGCACTGCATCAAGGTATCGCGCAGCCAGCGCTGAAAACGTGGGCGAATCAGCGACTCCACGGTCACCTGCATGGCAAGAGTTTCTTCCGGCCAGTAGCGTAAATAAGGAATGAGGCGGCCAATTTGCAGCCGGTCATATTCCTCCGACAGACCAAACTGCAGCACCATAGGCATATATTCCGCAGAGATAACTTCCTGATCGCCATCATAAATACGACACATCAATTCGCGGTGATGGACAATCCCTTCGCGATTCACCGCAGGCTTCTGGTAGACGCGCGGGCCGCCACGGCTGAGCATTTGCTCAATCAACGTGCGCCAGCGAACATTGCCGCGCCCCTGCTCCGGCAGCGTATCGTCATAAACCGACCAGCTGTTGCCCCCTTGCAGCACCGCATTGCGCGTCGCCGCTTCGGCATGTTCCATAACCTGCTCTGTTGAATGGCCGCTACGCCAGGCGCAGATACCAATGTGCATCATGTCTTCACGATCGAGCATCTTACTGGGCTGCAGACCGTCCACCGCTTTTAAAATCTGCCCGGCAATGCTTTCCGCTTCCTTTAATGTGCGATGGGGTAACAGCACGGCAAAATCGCTGCGGTGATAGCGCGCCAGCAGCGCACCGGGATAACGCATAATAAATGTCGACAGCAGATTAATGAGCATGAACAAATGCTCTTCGACGGCAGGTCTCCCCCAGCTATCGCGCAACAATTCAAAATCGGGCAAACGGATCATCATCACAACGCCGTGTGCGCCAACTTTCTCCTGATCCTCAAGCAACGTAGCCAGCTGATTATCAAAGAACAGACGGTTATTGAGCCCGGTTTTAGTGTCCTGCGCCGCGTAGGAGCGGATCATTGTATCAATGTGGCTGCGCTGGTCGCTGGCAAACTGGATCTCCGAAAGCAGAACATCCAGCGCGCTGCTGGCGCGAGACGGCCATTCATAAATAGAACCGCGCGCCTGAGCCCCGCGCTCGCCGTTCAGAATGCGGGTTGAGCGGAGTTCGAGTAACTCCTGGCCAGAAAGCTGTCTGCGCAGCCAGCGCACGGAGAGGAAAATAATCAGAATCATAAAGCCGATCGCCAGCGTCAACGGAACGGTGGTCACCAGCGAGCGGAAATAGTTAGCCATCGGATCCTGGTACACCAGAGTGATGGTCATACCTGGATTTTTAAGGGAGTTAATCTCTAATTCACGATACTGATAATTACTGCCAGCGGGACGGTAGCTGCTTTTGCGGGTGTGTTGCAGAACAGTTTTTGTCCCCTGACGCACCTGGATACCCACGATATCCACCGGCACCATCAATTCGTCGAGATGGGATGAGATTGCCGAAGGTGACATAAAAATCAAACGCGTGTCGACCACCGCAGCAACCGATTCGACGCGGTTAATCACCTTGGTCTGGATGGCGTTATAAAAGCTCAGTGAGCAGCCAATCAGGGTAACGAATATCGCCAGCCCCGTTAGTAGCGTCACAAAAGCTGAGAATTTCGTCGTTAATCGCATCCTTGTGTTAACTCCGTAGTGTAAAAGAACGAGACGCGGCAAACCCTGGAAAACAAAGTAAGCGCTAACTAGCAAAGCGAGCCCGGCATACTAGCAGGCCTGACGCTTCTGGCAATCAGTCTTGCATTCGCCTATGCGAGTATAGCCCCCAGATTTTTTTTGCCAATCACCCAGGCCGCCAGCGGGAAGGAAACCACCAGATTTCAATTTTTCGTGATATTCCCCCGACCGCATATTCACCGTGCTACAAGTAATGAAAAGGGGGAACGTTATGCAAAAGAAAAAACTCACTGAATCCGATGTCACCGCTGAATCTGTCTTTATGCTGCGACGCCGTCAGATCCTCAAAACACTGGGCATCAGCGCCGCTGCGCTGAGTCTGTCTCCCGCCGCGCGCGCAGACCTGCTTGACTGGTTTAAAGGCAACGATCGGCCCAAAGCCCCCTCAGGCAAACCGCTCCAGTTCAGTAAACCGGCCCAGTGGCAAAACACGCTGACGCTGACACCGGAAGATAAGGTTACGGGCTATAACAACTTCTATGAGTTTGGCCTCGATAAAGCAGACCCCGCAGCCAATGCGGGAAGCATGAAAACCTCCCCGTGGACGCTCAAAATCGACGGAGAAGTAGCCAAACCGCTCACACTCGATTACGACGCACTCACCACGCGTTTCCCGCTGGAAGAGCGCATTTATCGCATGCGCTGCGTTGAGGCCTGGTCGATGGTGGTGCCCTGGACCGGCTTCCCGCTGCACAAACTGCTGTCGCTGGTTGAACCCACCAGCAACGCCAAATATGTGGCGTTTCAAACCCTGTACGCCCCCGATGAAATGCCCGGCCAAAAGGATCGCTTTATCGGTGGCGGTCTGGAATATCCTTACGTAGAAGGGTTACGTATAGATGAAGCGATGCATCCGCTGACGCTGCTTTCCGTCGGCGTCTATGGCAAAGCGTTGCCGCCACAGAATGGCGCGCCAATTCGCCTGACCGTCCCGTGGAAATACGGCTTTAAAGGGATCAAATCGATAGTCAGCATCAAACTCACGAAGGAACGCCCACCCACCACCTGGAATCTGGCGGCACCGGACGAGTACGGTTTTTTTGCCAACGTGAATCCCCATGTCGACCATCCTCGCTGGTCACAGGCGACCGAGCGTTTTATCGGTTCCGGCGGCGTGCTGGATGTGAAACGCCAGCCTACGCTTCTTTTTAATGGCTACGCTGATGAAGTGGCATCCCTGTATCGGGGTTTAAATCTGCGGGAGAATTTTTGAGTGCGTTTAACAGCAAAACAGATTGTCTGGCTTAAAGTACTTCTGCATCTGGCAGGTTTTCTGCCGTTTGTCTGGTTGTTCTGGGCATCGTCGCAGGGGTATTTTAGTGCCGACCCGGCGAAAGATATTCAGCATTTTACCGGCAGAATGGCGCTGAAATTTTTACTGGCAGGCTTGCTGGTTGCGCCACTGGCGCGCTACGCTAAGCAACCGTTGCTTATTCGCACCCGTCGTTTACTGGGATTGTGGTGTTTTGCCTGGGCAACGCTGCATCTGACCAGTTACGCGTTGCTGGAACTCGGCATCAATAATCTGGTTTTGCTTGGCCTGGAGCTGACAACCCGTCCCTGGTTAATGTTAGGAATTGTGAGCTGGTTTATCCTGCTGGCACTGGCGGCAACGTCTACCCAGTGGGCGCAGCGAAAATTGGGCAAACGATGGCAACAATTGCATAACTTCGTCTATCTGGTCGCGATCCTGGCACCTATCCATTATCTCTGGTCCGTGAAGATTTTATCGCCGCTGCCCCTTCTTTATGCCGCCGCAGCATTCGCGCTATTAGCGTGGCGATACAAGAAGTTCCGCCAGTGGTGGCGCTAAAGTTTCGATATGTGCAGTCCTCCGCAGTTCCATTATCAATCGCAGGGATAAAAGCAAATGCGGTTGATAATCTTCCCTGATAAGACCAGTATTTAGCTGCTAAATGCTACGAAATAGTTATAATGTGCGACTTTGGTTTTGCCGACAGGGCTTTTTAGGCTCCGAAAAGGTGACAACCACGCAATGAAGGTATATTTTGTTTTTTACCGGAAAATTGCAGGAGATAGCAGCACGATGGCTGGTAAGTTGCGCATTTTGCTTTTAAACGGCCCCAATCTTAACATGCCGGGAGCACGCAAGTCGGAAACCTATGGCACCCTTCGACTTTACTGAGTTCACTCTGAGCAATATCCATGCGCGCGAACCATCTCGCCATCATTCCTGGCCCTCCGAAATCGCTACTGGCGTGGTCTTCGGACCGGGCGCTGGCGGCTGTGTATACGCTTTACAGACGGCGGTAAAACGCCTGTCACAATCAAACTAAACAAGAGTACGGAACCCACTCATGGATATTCGTAAGATTAAAAAACTGATCGAACTGGTTGAAGAATCAGGCATCGCTGAACTTGAAATTTCTGAAGGCGAAGAGTCTGTTCGCATCAGCCGCGCACCGGTAGCTCCTGCTTATCCGATGATGCAACAGGCTTATGCGGCTCCGGTTATGCAGCAGCCTGCCCCTGCGCTCTCTGGCGCAGTCGCTCCCGTAGCGCCGGCAGCAGAACCCGCTCCTGCACAAATCAGTGGTCACATCGTACGTTCCCCGATGGTCGGGACCTTCTACCGCACGCCGAGCCCGGACGCGAAAGCCTTCTGCGAAGTCGGCCAGAAAGTTAACGTTGGCGATACTCTGTGCATCGTTGAAGCCATGAAAATGATGAACCAGATCGAAGCCGATAAATCCGGCGTGGTGAAAGCTATTCTGGTCGAAAGTGGTCAACCGGTAGAATTTGACGAGCCGCTGGTCGTCATCGAATAACGAGGCGCACATGCTGGATAAAATTGTCATCGCCAACCGCGGCGAGATTGCACTGCGTATTCTTCGTGCCTGTAAAGAACTGGGCATCAAGACTGTCGCGGTGCACTCCACGGCGGATCGCGATTTAAAACACGTACTCCTGGCGGATGAGACGGTCTGTATCGGACCGGCACCGTCCGTGAAAAGCTATCTGAACATCCCGGCTATCATTGCTGCGGCTGAAATCACCGGCGCTGAGGCTATTCACCCGGGTTATGGCTTCCTCTCCGAGAACGCCAATTTCGCCGAGCAGGTTGAACAGTCCGGCTTTATTTTCATCGGCCCGAAAGCCGACACCATTCGCCTGATGGGTGACAAAGTGTCTGCCATTACCGCCATGAAACAGGCGGGTGTACCTACCGTACCAGGCTCCGACGGCCCGCTGGGCGACGATATGGATGTTAACCGCGCGCACGCCAAACGCATTGGCTACCCGGTGATCATCAAGGCGTCCGGTGGTGGCGGCGGTCGCGGTATGCGCGTGGTTCGCGGTGACGCAGAGCTGGCACAGTCCATTGCCATGACCAAAGCGGAAGCCAAAGCGGCGTTCAACAACGACATGGTGTACATGGAAAAATACCTGGAAAATCCTCGTCATATCGAGATCCAGGTACTGGCAGACGGTCAGGGCAACGCCATCTATCTGGCTGAACGTGACTGCTCCATG
>NZ_CBFFRL010000001.1:0-96745 GCF_965644215.1 Phytobacter sp. V69 | reverse complement strand
GGATTCAGGCAACCGTCTGTGGTGTTTGCAGAGCTAAGATTGGCGGCTTAGCGTTGCACTTCGGAGTTGAATCCGCCTTTCGCTTTATACAATATCGCGGTTTAATAGTGATGATAAAAACTATTCTCATTATCATTGTATGAGTGAATCAACACTCATTACCCTGCTAACTAACTATCTGGTTTCATGCGCTTTACTGGCGCATGGTGGGAATGTGGTTTGCGATATATATATATAAGTAGGTCCTATGCAATTCTCTCCTGACAGTGCGTGGAAAATAACGGGGTTCTCTCGCGAAATCAGCCCGGCGTGGCGCCAGAAACTCCTCTCATTAGGCATGTTGCCCGGTTCATCGTTTAATGTGGTGCGCGTAGCACCTCTTGGTGACCCCATTCATATTGAAACCCGACGCGTTAATCTGGTGCTGCGTAAAAAAGATCTCGCGTTTCTGGAACTGGAAGCCGTTTCCCGCTAATGGCCCGGCCATGAAAGAGAGAAAAAGCCAATGAAAAAATTAACCGTGGGATTAATTGGTAATCCTAATTCGGGCAAGACCACATTATTCAACCAGTTGACCGGCGCACGTCAGCGCGTGGGAAACTGGGCGGGTGTGACGGTTGAGCGCAAAGAAGGGCAATTCTCGACCACCGACCATCAGGTCACGCTGGTTGACCTGCCCGGCACCTACTCCCTGACCACCATCTCGTCACAGACTTCGCTGGATGAGCAAATTGCCTGTCACTACATTCTGAGCGGCGATGCGGACATCCTGATCAACGTCGTGGATGCTTCCAACCTCGAGCGCAATCTTTATCTCACGCTGCAACTGCTGGAGCTGGGCATCCCCTGCGTAGTGGCGCTCAATATGCTGGATATTGCCGAGAAGCAAAAAGTCCGCATCGATATCGACGCTCTCTCCGCTCGCCTCGGCTGCCCGGTGATTCCACTGGTTTCCACCCGTGGGCGCGGTATCGACGCGCTGAAAATGGCGCTCGATCGTCATCAGAAAAACACCCATACCGAGCTTGTGCACTACGCACAGCCGCTATCACGCGAAGCCGATGCGCTGGCGCAAAGCATGGCGGCAGATATGCCTGTACAGCAGCGTCGCTGGCTTGGCCTGCAAATGCTGGAAGGCGATATCTACAGCCGTGCGTATGCCGGTGACGCCGCCCTCAAGCTGGATATTTCACTGGCGCGCCTGCAGGATGAAATCGATGATCCCGCGCTGCATATCGCCGATGCCCGTTATCAAACCATCGCCGCAATTTGCGAGTCGGTCAGCAACACCCTGACGGCGGAATCCAGCCAGTTTACGGCAGCCGTGGACCGTCTCGTTCTGAACCGCTTCCTCGGTTTACCGATCTTCCTGTTTGTGATGTACCTGATGTTCCTGCTCGCCATTAACATCGGCGGGGCGTTACAGCCCATTTTTGACGCCGGTTCGGTGGCGATTTTCGTCCACGGTATCCAGTGGCTGGGCTACACGCTGCACTTCCCGGAGTGGCTGACCGTTTTCCTGGCCCAGGGGCTCGGCGGAGGTATCAACACGGTGCTGCCGCTGGTACCGCAAATCGGCATGATGTACCTGTTCCTCTCCTTCCAAGAAGACTCCGGCTATATGGCACGCGCGGCATTCGTGATGGACCGTCTGATGCAGGCGCTGGTTCTGCCGGGTAAATCCTTCGTACCGCTGATTGTCGGTTTTGGCTGCAACGTCCCGTCGGTGATGGGGGCGCGTACCCTGGATGCGCCACGTGAGCGCCTGATGACCATCATGATGGCTCCGTTTATGTCCTGCGGCGCACGTCTGGCTATTTTTGCGGTCTTCGCGGCGGCCTTCTTCGGCCAGCAAGGCGCGTTACTGGTCTTCTCGTTGTATGTGCTGGGCATTGTGATGGCGATCCTTACCCGCCTGATGCTAAAACACACCATCATGCGCGGCGAAGCGTCACCGTTCATTATGGAACTACCGGTCTACCACGTGCCGCATCTGAAAAGCCTGGTGCTGCAGACCTGGCAGCGCCTGAAAGGGTTCGTGCTGCGTGCTGGTAAAGTCATCGTGATCGTGAGCATTTTCCTGAGCGCGCTGAACAGCTTCTCGTTGAGCGGAAAAACGGTCGATAACATTAACGATTCTGCGCTGGCGTCGGTAAGCCGCGTCTTTACCCCGTTACTGGAACCGATTGGCGTGCATGGCGATCACTGGCAGGCGACCGTTGGCCTGGTAACCGGTGCGATGGCGAAAGAAGTGGTAGTCGGGACGCTGAACTCACTCTATACCGCCGAACACATTCAGAAAGTGGAATTCAACCCGGCGGAATACAATCTTCCGGATGAACTGGTTGCCGCGCTGGACGAGACCTGGACCAGCCTGAAAAACACCTTCAGCCTGAGCGTACTGGCCAACCCCATCGAAGCCAGTAAAGGCGACGGTGAGATGGCAGAAGGCACCATGGGCGTGATGAGCGAGAAATTCGGTAGCGCCGCCGCGGCCTACAGCTACCTGATTTTTGTTCTGCTCTATATCCCGTGCATTTCGGTCATGGGGGCGGTTGCTCGTGAGTCGAGTCGTGGCTGGATGGGCTTTTCGGTGATGTGGGGGCTGAATATCGCCTACTCGCTCTCCACCTTGTTCTACCAGACGGTGAGCTTTAATGAGCATCCGGTTTACAGCCTCACCTGTATCCTCGCGGTGATTCTGTTCAACGTGGTGGTGATTGGCGGTCTGCGTCGTGCCAGAAGCCGCGTGGATGTGAACCTGTTGGCCAGTCGTAAAACCGTGGCCAGCTGTTGCGAAAGCCCGGCGGGTGACTGTCACTAAGGACCACAGACATGGCATCGTTAATTGAGGTTCGCGATATGCTTGCGCTACAGGGCCGGATGGAAGCCAGCCAACTCAGTCACGCGCTGCATCTCTCACGCCCGATGGTCGATGCCATGCTGGCGCGCATGGAAGCCATGGGCAAAGCGGTGCGCATTCGGGAAGAGACTGATGGTTGTCTCAGCGGTGAGTGTAGAGCGTGTCCGGAAGGGAAATCGGCCTGTCAGCATGAATGGTGGTCACTGACAGGTTGCTGAAAGCGGGTCAGACGACCCGCTCATAAGATTACTTATAGACATCCGCCGTCGCGTGGATGTCTTTTTCATTCTTCTCACCGCTGGTTACGACGAAATATTTGCCGCCCAGCTCATCCGCTTTTTTCGACAGCTCTTTTTTCGCATCCATTGGTGCCGTGGTATCTGACGTGGTAATCGTCCCCACCTTCGTCAGATTCATGCTCGCTACCTTATCTTTTTCCAGTTCCTCCGCCGCCATTACGCCAAACGACAGGGAGCCAATCACCAGAGATGCCACAATACCTGTAACAAGTTTCATAGACTTGATTCTCCTCGGTTTTTTAGATTGTTATGCTGCAGCGAAGAAAGATAAGCGAACCGCCACAGCCCTCTGAGTATTGTCGTGAAACGGTATTTTTTCCAGGCGGCGAAATAATTACACGTTGGAATTATTAAATTCCGTCAATACAATACAAAAGTCATCCGGGTGAGAAATAAACGGAGCATGGGCGGCTTTCGGGAAGATCAGCGACTGACTTTGCGGCCAGCGCGCATCGAGTGGGGCGGCAATTTTGCGCGGCACCAGCCCATCTAATCGACCATAAAGACGCAGGAATGGCATCTCGAGTGCCGATAGCGCGTCACGCAAGTCTTCGGTTTTCAGGATCTCCAGCCCGCCATTCAGCACCTCTGCTGAGGGCATCGGCAGCGACAATACCGCCTGCTTAAGCTGGCGCGCATCCTGACGGGCCGTCTCCGTACCCATCGTTTGCAGGGCTAAAAAGCGCTCGACCGTACGTTGAAAATCTTCGCTGAGCTGCTGTTGGAAACCCGCCAGCACCTCCGGTTTGATGCCAGGCCATTCATCCTGTGCGCCAAAACAGGGAGATGACGCCACCGTCACCAGCCCGCTGACACGCTCAGGGGCAATCAGCGCAATCTTGCTCGCCACCAGCCCGCCAAGGCTCCAGCCCAACCAGATAGCGTGCCGCGGCGCCTGCGCCAGAACACACTCGGCCATCTCCTGCAATGTCATTGCCGAAAAACCGCTGCTGCGCCCATAACCCGGCAGGTCTACCAGATGCAGAGTAAATTGCGAGCTTAGCTGCGGCACAATGCAATCCCAAACCTGCGCGTTCAGCCCCCATCCGTGCAGCAGCACAAGATGGCAATTTCCTTCGCCTTTGGTTTCCCACCAGATGTTGTTCATCAGTTATCGTTCTCTTTCTTTAAACAGGGAGAGTGAACATGCTAACAGCGCCGGGCTTGTGCTGGCTATGTCGAATGCCGCTGGCGGTCACGCACTGGGGGCTGTGCTCCTGCTGCACCCGGGCGGTGGTTGCCCCCGTGGCCGTCTGCCCCTGCTGTGGTTTGCCCGCCGCCAGCCAGACGTTTCTCTGCGGCCGATGCCTGCAAAAACCGCCGCCGTGGCAGCGTCTGGTGGCTGTCAGTGATTACGCGTTGCCGTTAAGTATGCTGGTGCATCAGTTCAAATTCGTGCGACGGCCCGAAATGGCAAAAGCGCTGGCGCGTCTGCTGGTGCTGGCGGTCGTCAACGCTCGCAGAGCGCCGATGTGGCAGAAACCCGATATGCTAATCAGCGTACCGCTCTACCGCCATCGCCAGTGGCGAAGAGGGTATAACCAGAGTGACCTGCTCTGCCAGGCGCTGACCCGCTGGCTCGGCTGCCGCTATGAACGACACGCCATTGTCCGCATTCGGGCAACGTCCATTCAGCATCATCTCAGCGCCCGGTTGCGCAAACGCAACCTGAAAAATGCCTTTCGCCTTGAATTGCCCGTGCAGGGGCTCCATATGGTTATCGTGGATGATGTCGTCACTACCGGCAGTACTGTCGCAGAAATAAGCCGCTTGCTCTTACGCAACGGCGCGGCGTCTGTGCAGGTATGGTGCCTGTGTCGAACCTTGTAGAGCCTCGATGATGGGCGTATTATAACCAAGTAAAATAGTCAACTATTAGGCCATTGCTATGATCCATATCTCCGATGCCGCGCAGGCGCATTTTGCTAAATTGCTGGCAAATCAGGAAGAAGGGACGCAAATTCGCGTGTTTGTGATTAACCCAGGCACGCCAAACGCTGAATGCGGCGTCTCTTATTGCCCGCCAGATGCAGTGGAAGCAACTGACACCGCCCTGAAATTTGAACAACTGACCGCCTATGTCGATGAGTTGAGCGCACCGTATCTGGAAGATGCGGAAATTGATTTTGTTACCGACCAACTCGGTTCTCAGCTGACGTTGAAAGCACCTAACGCCAAAATGCGTAAAGTCACCGATGACGCACCGCTGATGGAACGTGTTGAGTACATGCTGCAAGCGCAGGTGAACCCGCAGCTGGCTGGCCACGGTGGCCGCGTTACGCTGATGGAAATCACTGACGATGGTTATGCCATTCTGCAGTTTGGCGGCGGCTGTAACGGCTGTTCAATGATCGACGTTACCCTGAAAGACGGTATCGAGAAGCAGCTGCTGGCTGAATTCCCGGAACTGAAGGGCGTACGCGATCTGACCGAACACCAGCGCGGCGAACACTCCTACTACTAAGCGCCCCCGTTCTCTGATGCTCTCCCAGACCGGGAGAGCATGTTACCTGTATCTTTCCACGCACAATCGCCCCTCTTTTTTGCACGCATTTCTGTCCTGGAGTATGACCAGGTTCTCACTTCGCAAATTTTGACCCGCCGGGTGATTCTCTTTTCATGGATGTTACCCGTATCATCCGCACCAGTACCCAAAATATAAAAACATCCAGCTATCCTTTTAAAAAGTGGATGTAAGGCATATCGGTACTCCAGCGCTTCATTTTTTACAGGACTAAAACCTGTAATAACCGCTGAAAAACTGACGTTACCCATAACAAATTAAGGCCAGGTAAATCATGCCATTAGTCATCGTTGCTATCGGTGTAGTCTTGTTGTTGTTATTAATGATCCGCTTCAAATTGAACGGATTTATTGCTCTGATCCTGGTGGCACTCGCCGTCGGTATGATGCAGGGTATGCCTCTGGATGCAGTGATCAAATCCATCAAAGCCGGTGTGGGCGGAACGCTGGGCAGCCTTGCGCTGATCATGGGTTTCGGTGCCATGCTGGGTAAACTGCTGGCGGACTGCGGCGGCGCACAGCGCATTGCCACAACGCTGATTGCAAAGTTTGGCGAAAAACACATTCAGTGGGCGGTCGTGCTGACTGGCTTCACCGTCGGTTTTGCGCTGTTCTATGAAGTGGGCTTCGTTCTGTTGCTGCCGCTGGTCTTCACTATCGCCGCATCAGCTCGCATCCCGCTGCTGTACGTTGGTGTACCGATGGCGGCCGCACTTTCCGTGACCCACGGCTTCCTGCCTCCGCACCCTGGCCCGACCGCTATCGCCACCATTTTCCACGCGGATATGGGTAAAACCCTGCTGTACGGTACGCTGCTGGGTATCCCGACAGTCATCCTGGCCGGTCCGGTCTATGCCCGTTTCCTGAAAGGCATCGACAAACCGATTCCGGAAGGTCTGTACAACAAAAAAACCTTCACCGAAGCAGAAATGCCGGGCTTTGGCGTCAGCGTCTGGACCTCTCTGGTACCGGTAATCCTGATGGCGCTGCGTGCAGTTGCGGAGATGCTGCTGCCGAAAGGTCACGCGATTCTGCCGTACGCTGAGTTCTTCGGCGACCCGGTGATGGCGACCATGATTGCAGTGCTGATTGCCGTCTTCACTTTCGGTCTGAACCGTGGTCGTTCTATGGACGACATCAACGAAACGCTGACCAGCTCGATCAAAATCATCGCGATGATGCTGCTGATCATCGGCGGTGGCGGCGCATTTAAACAGGTTCTGGTTGATAGCGGCGTTGATAAATACATCGCAGCGCTGATGCATGCCACCAACGTCTCGCCAATCCTGATGGCGTGGTCAATTGCCGCCGTACTGCGTATTGCCCTGGGCTCTGCTACCGTTGCGGCGATTACCGCAGGTGGGATTGTGGCACCGCTGATTGCCACCACCGGCGTCAGCCCTGAGCTGATGGTTATCGCGGTCGGTTCCGGCAGCGTGATTTTCTCCCACGTGAACGATCCAGGCTTCTGGCTGTTCAAGGAGTACTTCAACCTGACCATCGGTGAAACCATGAAATCCTGGTCCGCACTGGAGACCATTATCTCCGTCTGTGGTCTGGTAGGCTGTCTGTTGCTGGGGACGGTGGTGTAAGGTTCACGACTCGCACTTTCTCGCGCGAAAAAAGAACCCGCCATACATATGGCGGGTTCTTTGTTTTTAGTTCTTCCCGGCCGCCCTTCGGCGTTTATCCAGGTCTTTAATCAGCTTGTTGACGTTCTCATCGGCGAACATGGTCTCAAGCGATATGGCGAGCTTGCGACGCCAGTTTTTGTACTGATAACTGGTGCCCGGAATATTCACCGGTCCGGCCATATCCAGCCAGTCTTCCGGCTGCAACCCAAGCAATGCGCTGTTGCTGTCAGCGATATAGCGCTGCATACCGCGCTTAAGCGCCGCACTCATCGGCATCCGCGAGGCCTTATGCCCCACCCGTTTTGGCAAACAACCGTGGGCGTGAAGCGCATCCAGCAGGCCTTGCTTCGCCAGTTCGCGATCCAGATACAGCCCGCGCAGCAGCACCTCATCCGGATACAGACCCAGGGTTTTACCCAGCGTCAGGTCGCCGCTTTCCCAGTATCCCCGCAGCGTCGGCAAATCATGGGTGGTCGCCACCGCCATTGACTGCGCCGGATAGGCTTTAGGCGCGCGATAGCGCTTCTCATGGTCATTTTCAAAGTAGAGCACTTTGTAGGAGTAAACTCCGCTGTCACGCAGCTTGCCCACGATCTCTACCGGCACCGTCCCCAGATCTTCGCCAATCACCATGCACTGATGACGCTGACTTTCCAGCGCGAGGATCGACAACAGATCGTCCACCGGGTACTGCACATACGCGCCGTGATCCGCCGTTTCGCCATACGGGATCCACCACAGGCGCAGCATCGACATCACATGATCGATACGTAGCGCACCGCAGCTTTTCATATTGGCCCGCAGCAGTTCGATAAACGGTTCGTAGGCCCGTGCGGCAATAATATGCGGGTCCATCGGCGGCAGCCCCCAGTTTTGCCCCAGCGGACCGAGGATATCCGGCGGCGCTCCCACGGACGCTTTCAGGCAGTACAACTCGCGATCGCACCAGGTCTCCGAACCACCTTCGGCCACACCGACGGCAAGATCCCGGTACAGGCCAATCGGCATGCTGTAACCCTGGCTTTCCTGCCAGCATTCAGCAAATTGCGTATACGCCAGCCACTGAAGCCACAGATAGAAATTCACCTCATCGGCGTGGCTGTCGCAAAACGCTTTCACATCCGGGCTGTTGGTTGACTGCAAGCCCGCAGGCCAGGCCGGCCAGCCCCAGCGCAGCGGATCGACCTTCACCTGGTTGGCGTGCAGCGCATCAAACGCCGACTGCCAGTACAGGCTTTCACCCTCCTGCGTCACAAAGTCGTGAAATGCGGTGCGTAGCGCGTCATCGTGCTTACGCCGGGAAAACTGCTGCCAGGCAAGGCGCAGCGCTTCCAGCTTGAGCGCGGTGACGGTGGCATAATCGACAAACTCCGCGTCGCGCGCGCCCTCCAGCGCCTGGCGAGTGGTGGGGAGTTTCCACCACGCCTGCGCCTCTTTACTCAACTGGAAATCGTCCACCGCGTTCACGTCGATATAAATGACATTGAGCCAGCGGCGGGAGGACGGGCTGTACGGGCTCGCGCTTTCCGGGTTGGCCGGATAGAGCGCGTGAATGGGGTTGAGGCCAATAAACGCGCCGCCGCGCTGCCCTACCTCACCCAGCATCACTTTCAGATCGCCGAAATCGCCAATCCCCCAGTTACGCTCAGAGCGCAGGGTATACAGCTGCACGCACGCGCCCCACAGCTTTTTCCCTTCCAGCAATGCCTGCGGTTCATAGCAGCGTTTCGGCGCGACAATTAAGCGGCAATGCCAGCTCTGCTCGCTTTGGCGCAGCGTTAGCGTGTGATAACCCTGCGGCAGTTTCGTCGGCAGCGTGAGATTTTTTCCCGCCTCGACCTGGCCTTTATGCCGCAGGCCCTCTTCGGTGGTGATGAGCCAGTTGAAGGTGCCGTTGCCCTCTATCGGCAACGACTTCTTCTTTCCCTGGGTATGAACCAGCACATTCGGGATCGGCGTTACCGCGACAGGCGTCGCGGCAGCACGGTGCATCGCATCCAGCAAACGTCGCTTGGTTTCCGCGCCAATAGACTGGGGTTTACCATGCGCATTGATGTAATCCGGACTAATTCCCGCCGCCAGCGCGGCATTATCAAGACGTTTGCTCACCATGGCGTTTCCTTAGCGTTTCGCCTGCCAGATATGGGTTTGGTAATCGCGGATCGAACGATCCGAACTGAACATACCGCAGCGCGCGGTATTCAGAATGGTAGCACGCGTCCACGCTTCTTCATCACGATACAGTTCATCCACCCGTTTTTGCGCTTCAACGTAGGCGGCGAAATCCGCCAGCACCAGATACGGGTCACCGCCCTGTTTGCCAATGCTGTGCAGCATCTGGTCGAACGCATGCTTGTCGCCATCGCTGTACTTACCGCCTTCCAGCTCTTTCAGTACCGCGTCCAGCAGCTTGTCTTTCTTACGCCATTTCACCGGGTCGTAGCCTTTGGCTTTCAACGCCTTCACCTCTTCCACGGTATGGCCGAAGATAAAGATGTTTTCATCGCCAACCTGCTCGGCGATCTCCACGTTCGCGCCGTCCAGCGTACCGACGGTGAGCGCACCGTTCAGCGCCAGCTTCATGTTGCCGGTACCGGATGCCTCTTTGCCTGCGGTCGAAATCTGTTCAGACACATCCGCCGCCGGGATCAGGCGTTCCGCCGCCGAAACGCAATAATCCGGCAGGAAAACCACTTTCAGCTTATCGCCGACCTTCTTGTCGTTATTGATCACTGCCGCCACTTTATTGATGGCGTAAATGATATTTTTCGCAAGGTAATAGCCCGGTGCCGCTTTCGCGCCAAAGAGGAATACGCGCGGTACGCGGTCTGCCTGCGGGTTTTCGCGAATCTCTTTATACAGGGCCACAATATGCAGCAGGTTCAGATGCTGGCGTTTATATTCATGCAGGCGTTTGATTTGAATATCAAAGATTGCCTGTGGATTAATCTCAATGCCGGTGCGATGTTTAACAAACTCCGCGAGCTGAACTTTATTTTCCTGTTTGATGGCGCGATATTGCGCGCGGAATTTCGCGTCGTCGGCGAATGTCTCCAGATTAATCAACTGATCAAGATCGTTCGCCCACTCTTTTTTCAGCGACTTATCCAGCAATGCTGCCAGCGCCGGGTTGCACTGCTTAATCCAGCGGCGCGGCGTAATGCCATTGGTCACGTTGTGGAATTTGGTCGGCCACAGCTGGTGATATTCCGGGAACAAGTCTTTGACCACTAAATCCGAGTGCAATGCCGCAACGCCGTTTACCGCAAAGCCCCCCACCACACACATATTGGCCATACGAACCTGTTTGTTATGTACCACCGCCAGTTTCGCCCACACGTCGTCATCGCCCGGCCAGGTTTGTTCCACCAGCATCTTAAAGCGATCATTAATTTGTTTAATAAGCTGCATATGGCGAGGCAACAGCGCTTTCACCAGTTTCTCATCCCAGCACTCCAGTGCTTCCGGCATCAGCGTGTGGTTGGTGTAAGCGAAGGTTCTGCTGGTGATCGCCCAGGCGTCATCCCAGCTCAGCTGGTGTTCATCAATCAGCACACGCAACATTTCCGGGATCGCGATAGTCGGGTGCGTGTCGTTAAGCTGAATGACTTCAAAGTCCGGCAACTGGGCGATTTTGCGCCCGGCCAGGTGGTGGCGACGCAGGATATCCGCCACGGAACAGGCGCACTGGAAATACTGCTGCATCAGACGCAGCTTTTTGCCCGCCTGATGGTTGTCGTTCGGGTAGAGCACCTTGGTCAGTTTTTCCGCGTCGATACCCTTCTGTTCGGCACGCAGGAAATCGCCGTCGTTGAATTTGGTCAGGTCGAACGGGTGTGCATGGGTCGCCTGCCACAGTCGCAGCGGCTGCGCCACACCATTACGGTAACCCAGTACAGGTAAATCCCAGGCTTCCCCGACAATCGTGAACTCCGGCGTCCAGTGCCCGTCTTTACTCACCTTGCCGCCAATGCCCACCTGCACGTTCAGTTGCTCATTGTGGTTGAACCATGGGTAGCCGCGACGGTGCCAGTCATCCGGCGCCTCTTTCTGGTGGCCATCATCGAAGGACTGGCGGAACAGGCCATACTGATAGTTCAGACCATAGCCGGTGGCGGACTGGCCGACCGTTGCCATAGAATCGAGGAAACACGCCGCCAGACGCCCTAACCCACCGTTACCCAGCGCCGGGTCGGTCTCTTCCTCCAGCAGATCGCTCAGGTTGATCCCGCTGGCCTGTAAAACGTCGCTTACCTCCTGATACCAGCCCAGGTTGAGCAGGTTGTTACCCGTCAGACGGCCAATCAGGAATTCCATGGAGATGTAGTTTACATGGCGCTGCTTTTTCGCCGGCTTCGCCTGCGGCTGAGCCACCAGCAGTTCTGCCAGCGCACCGCTAACGGCCTGCCACCACTGGCTAGATGTCATCTCCTGAGCGGTATGCAAGCCAAAATGCTGCCACTGACGCGTCAGGGCCGCCTCGAATTGCGCTTTGTTAAACGTGGGCTTTGACATAGAGAATTCGGATCCTGTAATTGAAAAAACAACGTTAGCGCTAGTGTGCCAGGCTCGTTAAACGACTTCCTCATCCTGCCAGGGATTCAACGGGGAGGAGCAGCAGGGATGAGCGAAAAGTGTGATCTCTGCCGCTTAAACTTAGCTGTTTTTTTAAGCATTTTTCAAGCAATTGCTGCCCCACAGGGAGAGGAAAAAACACGCTGAAATGTCGTTCACTCACAGTGAGGATATCGAGGAAGAATGTCAAAGGGATGAAATGTTGTTTCAGGGAAATTATCACTCCAGGCATCAACATAATTTGAGTAAATAATATTTTCTTAAATGATAGTTTCACCTTTTGCTATTTGTGCGATTACATCCCCATTTTGGGAAATATTCCGCTAATGCCTCTGCAAGAGGCAAAACTATTTCGCCTTATTTTCGCTCTCTTTACTGCAAATTGGGCTGCATGCCTTCTCACCACTGGTGCAAGCTATTTATTCACAACTCAAATAGAAATGTGACATAGTGCAAATTCACAATCGTCAGATCCGGACATAACTTGCAATAATTCGGAAATTATCCGACCTTATTTATATTAATTACGAAGCGCAAAAAAAATCGTTTTTCCCCTTTGTCCTCACAGTGAAGTGATAACTATGTTGATCCCGTCTAAATTAAGTCGCCCGGTACGCCTCGACCATACTGTCGTTCGTGAGCGTCTGTTGGCTAAACTTTCCGGCGCGAACAATTTTCGGCTTGCGCTGATCACTAGCCCTGCTGGGTACGGAAAAACAACGCTCATTTCCCAATGGGCTTCCGGAAAAAATGACGTTGGCTGGTTCTCGCTGGATGAAGGCGATAATCAGCAGGAACGTTTTGCCAGCTATTTCATCGCCGCCATTCAACAAGCCACCGGCGGGCACTGCGTCAGCAGTGAAGCAATGGCGCAAAAACGTCAGTACGCCAGCCTCTCCTCCCTGTTTGCCCAGCTGTTTATCGAGCTGGCAGAGTGGCAGCGCGCGTTCTATCTGGTGATTGATGACTACCACCTCATCACCAACCCGGTGATTCATGAAGCCATGCGCTTCTTCTTACGCCATCAGCCGGAAAATCTGACCCTGATTGTGCTGTCGCGCAATTTACCGCAGCTCGGCATTGCCAACCTGCGCGTACGCGAACAACTGCTGGAGATTGGCAGCCACCAGTTGGCCTTTAACCACCAGGAAGCGAAACAATTTTTCGACTGCCGCCTGACCTCACCGATTGAAGCGGCAGAGAGCGGCCGTCTGTGCGATGACGTGGCCGGCTGGGCTACCGCGCTGCAGCTGATTGCCCTTTCCGTCCGCCAGAATCACGGTGCCGCGCACCAGTCCGCTCGTCGTCTGGCGGGGATCAACGCCAGCCACCTGTCGGATTATC
The DNA here is from genome assembly GCF_965644215.1 of Phytobacter sp. V69. Lineage (NCBI taxonomy): Bacteria > Pseudomonadati > Pseudomonadota > Gammaproteobacteria > Enterobacterales > Enterobacteriaceae > Phytobacter > Phytobacter sp. V69. The sequence continues at coordinate 83,507 of NZ_CBFFRL010000001.1, read as the reverse complement.
TGGTGGATGAGGTGCTGGACAATGTTGACGCCGGCACGCGCCTGTTCCTGCTGAAAAGCTCGCTGTTACGTTCCATGAACGATGCGCTGATTGTCCGTGTCACGGGCGAAGAGAATGGCCAGATGCGGCTGGAAGAGATTGAGCGCCAGGGGTTATTCCTGCAACGCATGGATGACTCCGGTGAATGGTTCAGCTACCACCCGCTGTTCGGCAACTTCCTGCGTCAGCGCTGCCAGTGGGAACTGGCAACCGAACTGCCGGAAATTCACCGCGCGGCGGCGGAAAGCTGGATGGCGCAGGGCTTCCCCAGCGAAGCTATCCACCACGCGCTGGCGGCGGGCGACGGGAAAATGTTGCGCGACATCCTGCTGCATCACGCCTGGGGTTTATTCAACCACAGCGAACTCGGCCTGCTGGAGGCATCTCTGAAAGCGCTGCCGTGGGAGAGCTTACTGGAGAACCCGCGTCTGGTTCTGCTACAGGCCTGGCTGATGCAAAGCCAGCATCGCTACAGCGAGGTGAATACCCTGCTGGCCCGCGCCGAGCAGGAGATGACCACCCGGATGGATGCTTCCCTGCACGGTGATTTCAACGCATTACGTGCGCAGGTTGCGATTAACGATGGCGATGCCGTCGAAGCGGAGCGTCTGGCTATGGTGGCGCTCGATGAACTGCCGCTTGCCAATTACTACAGCCGAATTGTCGCCACCTCGGTACACGGCGAAGTGCTGCATTGCAAAGGGCAACTGACCAACTCGCTGGCGCTGATGCAGCAAACCGAGCAAATGGCGCGCCGCCACGATGTCTGGCACTACGCCTTGTGGAGCCTGATTCAGCAGAGCGAAATTCTCTTTGCCCAGGGGTTCCTGCAGGCCGCCTGGGAGACTCAGGAAAAAGGGTTTGTGCTGGTGCGCGAGCAGCACCTTGAACAACTGCCAATGCACGAATTTTTACTGCGTATTCGTGCACAGCTACTGTGGGCCTGGGCGCGTCTTGACGAATCCGAAGCCGCCGCTCGCCAGGGGATGGAGGTTCTCGCCTCCTTCCAGCCGCAGCAGCAGTTGCAGTGCCTGGCGCTGGTGATTCAAAACTCGCTGGCCCGGGGCGACCTGGATAACGCCCGCGCGCATTTGCATCGTCTGGAAAACTTGCTGGGCAACGGCCAGTATCACAGCGACTGGGTGTCGAACGCCGATAAGGTCCGGGTGATTTACTGGAACATGACGGGCGACCGTAAATCCGCAGCGCAGTGGCTTCGCCAGACGCCGAAACCGGAGTTCGCCAATAACCACTTCCTGCAAGGGCAGTGGCGCAATATCGCCAGGGCGCAAATCCTGCTCGGGGATTTCGACCCGGCGGAGATGGTGCTCGAAGAGCTCAACGAAAACGCCCGCAGCCTGCGTCTGATGAGCGATTTGAATCGTAACCTGCTGTTACTCAACCAACTGTACTGGCAGTCCGGGCGCAAAAACGACGCCCAGCGCGTCCTGCTCGAGGCGCTGCAACTGGCCAACCGAACCGGGTTTATCAGCCACTTTGTGATTGAAGGCGAGGGCATGGCGCAGCAGCTACGCCAGCTCATTCAGCTCAATACCCTGCCGGAGCTGGATCAGCACCGCGCGCAGCGTATTTTGCGCGACATCAACCAGCATCATCGGCATAAATTCGCCCATTTCGACGAGAACTTCGTCGAACGTTTGTTGAATCACCCGGAAGTGCCGGAATTGATTCGCACCAGCCCGTTAACGCAGCGTGAGTGGCAGGTACTGGGGCTGATCTACTCGGGCTACAGTAATGAGCAGATTGCCGGTGAGCTCGCCGTGGCGGCGACCACCATTAAAACGCACATCCGTAATTTGTATCAGAAGTTGGGCGTTGCCCACCGCCAGGATGCCGTTCTGCATGCCCAGCGGCTGCTGAAAATGATGGGGTATGGCGTCTGAGTATCAGGTCGGGCTGGCGAAATGCCGCCCGACGCAACCCATTAGCACAGCTCTAACTGAATGTTATTACTGGTGATCACCTGCATGACCCCCGCCGGCGGCAGGATATCAGTGTAAACCGCATTCACCATGCTGATGCTGCCCATGTTGACCATCGCGTTACGACCAAACTTCGAATGATCCACCACCAGCATCGCATGGCGGGAGTTTTCAATGATCGCCCGTTTAGTGCGTACTTCGTGATAATCAAACTCCAGCAGCGAACCATCGGCATCAATGCCGCTGATGCCGAGAATGCCAAAGTCCAGACGGAACTGGGAGATAAAGTCCAGCGTGGCTTCACCGACAATGCCACCGTCGCGGCTACGCAGTTCGCCTCCGGCCAGGATCACGCGGAAGTCTTCTTTTTTCAGCAGCGTGTTCGCTACGTTCAAATTGTTGGTCACCACGCGTAAATCGCTGTGATCGAGCAGAGCGTGCGCCACGGCTTCCGGGGTGGTACCAATATCAATAAACAACGTCGCGCCGTTCGGGATCTGGCTGGCTACTTTACGGGCAATCCGCTCTTTTTCCGCCGTCTGCGTCGCCTTACGGTCGTGCCAGGAGGTGTTGACGGAGCTGGAAGGCAGCGCCGCACCGCCGTGGTGGCGCAGAATCTTGTTTTGATCGGCCAGATCGTTCAGATCGCGGCGAATGGTCTGCGGACTGACTGAGAATTGCTCTACCAGTTCTTCCGTGCTGACATATCCCTGCTGTTTAACCAGTTCAATGATCGCGTCATGACGTTGTGTTTGTTTCATGAAATGTCTCTGGATAATTATGTTCGTTTTCGCGCATTCAATGTGTCCACCAGCGCCATCGCAAGGCCAATCACCAGCCCGCCGGTGTGTGCGCCGGTAGCCGTATTCATCGCTGAGATGCCAAACCAGTCAGCAACCAGTAACACGACCGTAAAAATAGCCAGTCCACGAGGCAGCCAGACCGGACGTTCCGGATCCCGCTCGCCGCGCAGCCACACATAACCAATCAATGCATAGACCACACCCGACAGCCCACCAAACCACGGGCCTGCCAGTTTGTACTGTAAAAAACCGCTCAGTAACGCGCTGATAAGCGTAATCACCACCAGCTTGCCGCTGCCCAGCCGTTTTTCCACCGCTCCGCCAAGATACCACCACCAGAAGAGGTTAAAGATGATGTGAACCAGCGAAAAGTGCATTATCGCATGGGTAAAGTAGCGCCAGGCTTCAAATTGGACCGAGGGATCGTAGGGCCAGGCCAGCCAGAGCATAACGGCCTGATTGCCTATCACGTTCATCAGGATAAAGACCAGAACACAGGCCGCGAAGATAGAGATGGTAATCGGGCCACCGCGTTCTGTCAGCGCCGCGCGCAGCGGAAAACGACGGTATTGCAGCCCACTGCCCGTCTGCCCGGATTGCCAGCTTGCGGCCAGATAACGCGGATCGGCAGGGTTTTCCAGAAAACGCGCCAGCTCGGCTTTCACGCGTTCGGCCTGGCTTTCATCCGCCAGCCAGATATCGCTTTGCGAGTGGTGTTGGATAGTAAGAATGACGCCCTGAGTTTGCATGTAATCGACAAACGCCTGGGCGACGCGCGGGTTGGTAAATGATGTAATCATCAACATGGCAGGCGGTCGCTTTGTCCCTGGAAAAGAGCACAGTATAGCGGCAGATTCATCACTCTCTAAAGGGATCCCTGCGCGACTTCCGCCGGAAAATGACGATGCCAGGCATCAAAGCCACCATCCACGCTGAATACCGCATCATAACCCTGTTGCAGCAGGTACTGCGCCGCACCTTTACTGCTGTTGCCGTGGTAGCACATGACCATCACCGGGGTTTCAAAGTCGTTATCGCGCATAAACGCGCCAAGCGTGTCGTTAGTTAAATGAAACGCACCCGGCGTGTGGCCAATCGCATAGCTTTGCGGGTCACGAATATCAACCAGAACCGCCTGCTTGAGCTGCAGCTTCTGGTGGGCTTCTTCAACATTAATACAGACAAAATGATCCATGCGGTTCTCTTTTCTTTTATATGGCAGGTGATGCGCCAGCTTCCCTTTGATTCACGAGCTCACGATCGATGTGGAAAAAACAGGCAGCACAAGTTTACCGACTAGTGTAAGTCCTCCCGGCGGAGAAACACCATTATGTTATGTATATCACTCTAAATTGTTTTTCTGATGTTACCAAAAGCGCGTTTCTTTGCTATTATGAGCGATATCGAACATTTATGAGCTTTAACGAAAGTGCGTGAGGGCAGCATGGAAACCAAAGATCTGATCGTTATTGGCGGGGGCATCAACGGTGCCGGTATCGCGGCAGACGCCGCCGGGCGAGGTTTATCCGTGCTGATGCTGGAAGCCCAGGACTTAGCTTGCGCGACCTCCAGCGCCAGCTCAAAATTGATTCACGGTGGCCTGCGCTACCTTGAACACTATGAATTCCGCCTGGTTAGCGAAGCGCTGGCCGAGCGTGAAGTGCTGTTGAAAATGGCACCGCACATCGCGTTTCCGATGCGCTTCCGTTTACCGCACCGCCCGCATCTGCGTCCGGCGTGGATGATCCGCATTGGTCTGTTTATGTACGATAATCTGGGTAAACGCACCAGTTTGCCGGGTTCGCAAAGTTTGCGTTTTGGCTCAGAATCGGTCCTCAAGCCGGAGATCGTGCGCGGTTTCGAATATTCTGACTGCTGGGTCGATGATGCGCGTCTGGTACTGGCAAATGCGCAGATGGTGGAGAAAAAAGGTGGCGAAGTGCGTACCCGCACCCGCGCCGTCTCCGCAAAACGTGAAAACGGTCTGTGGATCGTTGAAGCGGAAGATATCGACACCGGGGAAAAATTTAGCTGGCAGGCACGCGGTCTGGTCAATGCCACCGGCCCATGGGTTAAACAGTTCTTTGATGATGGCATGCACTTGCCGTCGCCGTACGGTATTCGCCTGATCAAAGGCAGCCATATCGTGGTTCCGCGCGTTCATTCACAAAAGCAGGCCTACATTCTGCAAAACGAAGATAAACGTATCGTCTTCGTCATTCCGTGGATGGATGAGTTCTCCATTATCGGCACCACCGATGTGGAATATAAAGGCGATCCGAAAAACGTCGAGATCGACGAAAGCGAAGTGAATTACCTGCTGAAAGTGTACAACGGGCACTTCAAAAAACAGCTGACACGCAATGACATTGTCTGGACCTACTCCGGCGTGCGCCCGCTGTGTGACGATGAGTCTGATTCTCCGCAGGCGATCACCCGCGATTACACGCTGGATATTCACGACCAGGACGGTAAAGCGCCGTTGCTGTCGGTGTTTGGCGGCAAGCTCACGACCTACCGTAAGCTGGCTGAACATGCGATGGAAAAACTGGCGCCCTGGTACGAAGGTATTGGCCCGGCGTGGACTAAAAATTGCGTGTTGCCTGGCGGTGAACTCGCGGGCGATCGCGATGATTATGCCGCGAAACTGCGCCGCCGCTACCCGTTTATTACCGAATCGCTGGCCCGTCACTACGCCCGAACCTACGGCAGCAACACCGAGCTGATTTTGGCCGGAACGAGCAACGTTGAAGAGCTGGGCGAACATTTCGGCCACGAGTTGTACGAAGCCGAACTGCGTTATCTGGTTGAGCACGAGTGGGTACGCCGTCTGGACGATGCCATCTGGCGTCGTACTAAACTGGGTATGTGGCTCAATGCCGACGAGCAGTCCCGCGTGGCACAGTGGCTGACGCGCCACAGCAAAGCGGAATTATCACTGGCCTCGTAATCCTGAATACGCCCCGCTGGTGTCATGCCTGCGGGGATTCTTTTTTGTAGCGCTAATTTGCCGGGCTGTGCAGCGGCACATAACCCACATCCTCTACCAGCGCCTGCCCCTGCGGACTTAAAAACCACTTCACCAGCCTTTGTGTTTCAGCCGTTGGGTTCTCGCGCGTGACCATGTAAACATCCACAGCGAAAGGGTAGCTCCCGTTACGAATGCTCTCTTTTGTCGGCGCGATACCGTCAATGGCGAGCAACTTGATACCTGCGCTGGCGTTCATCTTCGTGGCGTAATAGCGGAAGGTATAGCCTATTGCTCCTTTACCGTTTTGGTACTCCGCCACTTTGCGGATCACACCGCCCATTCCCCTCGCCACTTCGGTCTCTTTTGGCGGCAACATAGGGGTCTCCTTCATCACTTTTGCCAGCATCGTGGACTGGCTTCCGGAATCTTCCGGCCGCTGCCAGACTTCGATGTCACTTGAGTAGCCCCCCACCTCGTTCCAGCGCGTCGTTTTGCCGCTGAAAATGTCACGTATCTGCTGCTGTGTCAGGCTATCAATGGGGTTATCGGCATGCGTAATAAACACAAAGGCTTCGCGAGCAAACGGGGTATAGGTCAGATTAACATTCTCCGCCTGCGCCCGCTTTTTCTGCCCCTCAGAGGGCTGAGCGACAAAAATAATATCGGCTTTATCGGCAATAATATTTTTATACGCATCCGGGGTGCGTGAAACGGCCAGACAGCACGCCTGAATTTCATAGAATGGCATATCGTCCGGGAAGGAATTCATTGCAAAGAAGGCCGAGGCGTATAGCGGGTAGGCCGCGGTCGCGCCATCAAGACGTGGATGTTTATCCGTGAAGGTAAAAGGAGCGGCCCCACGCAGCGCCGTAAGTTTGTTATTGGCCGCATCGGGAGAATACTCCCAGCTATCAATCGATTCACTGACAGCGCTCTCGCGTGTTATGCGGGGGAATTTATCCTGCCGTACTTTTGCCTGCCAGCAGGCCACCAGGCTCAACGCGATAAGCGCTAACACCAGTATATTTCGCAAGCCGATACAAGCGCGAGAATCAGGTGCATATCGATGACACCAGTAACAGCCGAGAGTAAAGCAGACCTGCGTCCCCACAGGGATGATCACCATCGCCCAATACCAGCCAGATAACAGCGCAATAAGGTTAATGCCCATCCAGGGCAACCCGATTTCCCATATTAGCCCGAACCACTGGCTGCTAAAGCTTAATCCCGCCCGCTGCATGACGACTATCCACATGATCAAAACCAGCAGCGCAGGCAGCAGCAGTAAGCTCTGGCGTAAAGCATTGTTCTCCTTCGGGGAGGTAAACCGCGCCCACAGCCTGCCGACAAAAAACATCATGACGCCACCCAATGCGTAAAATACGCATGTGGCGATATCGCCCTTAGCAAATACGCGTGGAATATCCAGCGCGGTAAGCGTTTCGCTCAACAGCTCCTGCAGAAATAAACACGCCGCCGCCACACCATGGGCTATCAGCGGAATACCGATAAACATCAATAAAAGCGATCTCACCCACCACCAAAATCCCATATTCCTGTCACCTCTTCCTTGTGTGTCGGCCCATTATAAAGGCCTGGCCTTGCGCCCTATCCCTTTCATATTCCGAAAAAGCCGGGTAAAAAAAACGGAGCCCGAAGGCTCCGTGAGAATGATGTCTGCAATGATGCAGATGACTTACAGGCGTACCGGGTCGATATGCCAGATCTTCTCGGCGTATTCCTGAATCGTACGGTCAGAAGAGAAGTAGCCCATATTGGCAATGTTATGCATCGCCGTCGTGGTCCATTCTTCCTGGGTGCGATAGAGCGCGTCCACCTTGTCCTGGCAATCCACGTAGCTGCGGAAATCAGCCAGTACCTGATAGTGATCGCCAAAGTTAATCAGCGAGTCCACCAGGTCACGGTAACGGCCAGGCTCCTGCGGATTGAACAAGCCGGTCGCGATTTGCGTCAGCACCTGATGCAGCTCCTCATCTTTTTCGTAGTATTCACGTGGTGAATAGCCTTTACGGCGCAGCGCTTCCACCTCTTCCGCGGTATTACCAAAAATGAAGATATTATCCGCCCCCACATGCTCAAGCATTTCCACGTTCGCACCATCCAGCGTACCGATGGTCAACGCGCCGTTGAGGGCAAACTTCATGTTACTGGTGCCGGAGGCTTCCGTCCCTGCCAGCGAGATCTGCTCAGAGAGATCCGCCGCCGGAATGATCACCTGCGCGAGACTCACGCTGTAGTTGGGGATAAAGACCACTTTCAGCTTATCGCCAATCAGCGGATCGTTGTTGATCACCGCCGCCACATCATTGATGAGATGAATGATATGCTTCGCCATGTAGTACGCCGACGCCGCTTTCCCGGCGAAGATGTTGACGCGTGGCACCCATTCCGCCGTCGGATCCGCTTTGATGCGGTTGTAGCGGGTGATCACATGCAGCACATTCATCAGCTGACGTTTGTACTCGTGGATACGCTTGATTTGCACATCAAACAGCGCTTTCGGGTTCACCACCACGTTAAGCTGCTGGCCGATCACCGCCGCCAGGCGTTTTTTGTTTTCCAGCTTGGCATGGCGAATCGCCTGGTTCACCGTCGGGTAGTCGATATGCTGTTCCAGCTCGCTGAGCTGACTCAGATCGGTACGCCAGGTACGACCAATATTGTCATCCAGCACCTCAGACAGCGACGGGTTCGCCAGCGCCAGCCAGCGACGCGGCGTTACGCCGTTGGTCACGTTGGTAAAGCGCATTGGGAAGATTTTGGCGAAATCGGCAAACAGAGACTGCACCATCAGGTTGGAATGCAGCTCGGACACGCCGTTGACCTTGTGGCTCACCACCACTGCCAGCCAGGCCATACGCACCCGGCGCCCGTTTGACTCGTCAATGATCGACGCACGACTCAACAGGCCAACGTCGTTAGGGTACTGCTCCTGAATCGTTTTCAGGAAGTAGTCATTGATTTCAAAGATGATTTGCAGATGGCGCGGCAGGATCTTACCAAGCATATCAATCGGCCAGGTTTCCAGCGCTTCGCTCATCAGCGTGTGGTTGGTGTACGAGAATACCTGGCAGGTCACCTCGAACGCCTCATCCCATGAGAATTTATGCTCATCAATCAGCAGACGCATCAATTCGGGAATCGACAATACCGGATGGGTATCATTCAGGTGAATCGCGGTTTTCTCCGCCAGATTAGCGTAGGTTTTGTGCAGTTGATAATGGCGGCTCAAAATATCCTGAACGGTCGCCGACACCAGGAAGTACTCCTGACGCAAGCGCAGCTCGCGGCCTGAATAGGTCGAGTCATCCGGATAGAGCACGCGGGATACGTTTTCGGAGTGGTTCTTATCTTCCACCGCCGCAAAATAGTCGCCCTGGTTAAATTTACCCAGGTTGATTTCGCTACTCGCCTGCGCATTCCACAAACGCAGGGTGTTGGTCGCGTCGGTATCGTAGCCGGGGATGATCTGGTCATAAGCAACGGCCAGGATCTCTTCGGTTTCCAGCCAGTTAGATTTTTTGCCTTCCAACTGTACGCGGCCGCCGAAGCGCACCTTGTAGCGGGTGTTATGGCGTTTAAATTCCCACGGGTTACCGTACTCCAGCCAGTAATCCGGCGACTCTTTTTGCCGTCCGTCGACGATGTTCTGCTTGAACATGCCGTAGTCGTAGCGAATACCATAACCACGTCCTGGCAGCGCCAGCGTCGCCAGAGAATCCAGGAAGCAGGCAGCAAGACGGCCTAAGCCCCCGTTACCCAGCCCCGGGTCATTCTCTTCGTCGATCAGCTCTTCCAGATCCAGTCCCATCTCTTCCAGTGCGTTTTTGACATCGTCATAAATGCCTAATGACAACAGCGCGTTGGAAAGGGTGCGACCAATCAAAAACTCCATCGACAGGTAGTAAACCTGGCGCATTTCCTGAGAAAGCTGCGCACGGTTGGAGCGTAACCAGCGTTCTACCATGCGGTCACGTACGGCAAACAACGTGGCATTCAGCCACTCATGTTTATTGGCGATGACCGGATCTTTACCAATGGTAAACATCAGCTTGTAGGCGATCGAGTGTTTTAACGCTTCAATGCTCAGTGTGGGTGATGCATATGTAAAAGGTGCATTCATACAAGTGATTCCTGGAAAACTATTTCAACCGATAGTAAAGATCGCGATAGGATTGCGCGGCGACCTGCCAGCTAAAATCCATGCCCATCGCCTGACGCTGAACAAATCGCCACAGAGAGGGACGGGACCACAACACGAAAGCACGCCGAATCGCACGAAGTAGCGACCAGGCATTACTGTCTTCAAATACAAAACCGCTGGCGATTCCATCTGCCAAATTCTCCAGTGAGCTGTCGGACACCGTATCTGCCAGGCCGCCGGTACGGCGAACCAACGGCAACGTGCCGTACTTCAATCCATAAAGTTGCGTTAATCCACAGGGCTCAAAACGACTCGGAACAAGGATGACATCCGCTCCGCCCATGATGCGATGTGAAAACGCCTCGTGATACCCAATCTGCACGCCCACCTGCCCCGGATGCTCCGCCGCTGCCGCAAGGAAACCTTCCTGCAGAACCGGATCGCCCGCACCAAGTAGCGCCAATTGCCCGCCCTGCTCCAGCAAACCGGGTAATGCTTCCAGCACCAGATCCAACCCTTTCTGGCTGGTTAAACGGCTCACAACCGCAAACAGCGGCACCTTGTCGTTCACTTTCAGCCCCATGGCAATCTGCAGCTGGCGTTTGTTCTCCGCTTTTTCCTCCAGCGTATCCCGCGTATAGCGCGAAGAGAGCAGGAGGTCTGTCGCCGGATCCCAAATTTTTTCATCCACGCCGTTCAAAATACCGGACAGCCGCCCCTCCATTTGCCGCTGACGCAGCAGCCCTTCCATACCGTAGGCAAACTGTGGCTCGGTAATTTCACGGGCGTAGGTCGGGCTGACGGCCGTAATATGATCAGCATAATAAAGACCGGCTTTCAGGAAAGAGATCTGCCCATTGAACTCCAGTCCGTGCATGTTAAAGAAAGACGATGGCAACTGTATTTCACTCATGTGTTGCGCGTAATACATCCCCTGATAGGCCAGATTATGTACCGTGAACACCGATTTTGCCGGGCGTCCTTTCGCCGCCAGATAGGCCGGTGCAAGCCCGGCATGCCAGTCGTGAGCATGGACAACATCGGGTCGCCAGAACGGGTCCAGCCCGCTGGCCATCTCCGCACCTACCCAGCCAAGCAGGGCAAAACGCAAAACGTTATCGGTGTAAGCAAAAAGGTTAGTGTCGTGATACGGGCTCCCCGGACGATCGTAAAGATGCGGCGCATCAATAATATAGATCCCCACCCCGTTGAAATGTCCGAACAGCAATGTAATACGACCAGCAAAGGTATCGCGACGCGTGACGACCTGGGCATCAGTCACTCCCCGACGAATATCCGGAAACCCTGGCAGCATGACGCGGGCATCAACGCCGTCGGCAATTTGTGCCGCAGGCAATGCGCCAATAACGTCAGCCAGACCGCCGGTCTTTAGCAGCGGAAACATCTCAGAACATACATGTAAAACCTGCATTATCGCTCCTGTCAAAACCGCTAACACTTAGCGGGCGTTAGCGGGAAAAACAGCGCGCGGACCCCTTCCGCGCAAGGTTATGGTCGATGCTTTCACTCTTGCAGTTTGCGTAGCATTTCACGCGTCACCAGCACGATGCCTTCTTCGGAACGATAGAACCGACGGGCATCTTCTTCCGCATTCTCACCAATGATGGTCCCCTCAGGGATAACACAAGCCCGGTCAATAACGCAACGCCGCAAACGACAGGAGCGACCTACCCAGACCTCTGGCAGTAAGACTGCAGAGTCAATATTACAAAACGAGTTTACACGCACGCGCGAGAACAATACCGACTGTACGACAACGGATCCGGAGATAACGCAGCCGCCGGAAACCAGCGAGTTCAGCGTCATACCGTGGCTGCCCGATCGATCCTGCACAAATTTCGCGGGTGGCAAGGATTGATTATAGGTACGGATAGGCCAGTTTTGATCGTACATATCCAACTCGGGCACCACGGAAGCGAGGTCCAGGTTCGCTTTCCAGTAGGCTTCGAGCGTTCCCACGTCGCGCCAGTACGGTTCTGAGTCAGGGTCCGATTGCACGCAGGATAATGGGAAGGGATGTGCATAAGCCATGCCAGCCTTGGTGATCAGCGGGATAATATCTTTGCCGAAATCGTGGCTGGAGTTTTCATTTTTGTCGTCTTCTTCCAGCAGTGAGTAAAGGTACTCGGCATCGAAGACATAAATCCCCATGCTGGCGAGCGATTTGGTGTCGTCATTCGGCATGGCTGGCGGGTTGGAAGGCTTTTCAACAAACTCGATAACCTTGTCATTTTCGTCCACGGCCATCACGCCAAATGCGCTTGCCTCCTCAATGGGCACCGGCATGCAGGCCACGGTGCAACGCGCACCTTTTTCGACATGATCGATAAGCATGCGGGAATAATCCTGCTTATAGATATGGTCGCCGGCCAGGATGACGATGTATTCAGCCCCATAGCGACGAATGATGTCGAGGTTCTGCGTGACGGCATCGGCGGTACCGCGATACCAACTCTCGCCATGCACACGCTGCTGCGCAGGCAGCAGATCGACGAACTCGTTCATCTCTTCGTTGAAGAAGGACCAGCCACGCTGAATATGCTGCACCAACGTGTGGGATTGATACTGCGTGATGACACCAATACGACGAATACCGGAGTTAATGCAGTTGGATAATGCGAAATCGATAATACGGAACTTACCGCCGAAGTGAACCGCGGGTTTGGCGCGTTTTTTCGTCAAATCTTTCAGGCGGGTCCCTCGCCCTCCCGCAAGTATCAGGGCTACAGACTTCAATGGCAGCTGGCGCGCTAACATTAAGGGATCGTTCTTATCTAATCTAACCATGACTAACTCCTTTTTTATGACCTTTCAAATACGCACACTCCGTGCGCGGGCCCATGCCAGACAACCATCACTACCGGATTATCCTCACCGGCAAACGGAGGAACAGCACGCCATTCCCCTTCTGGTAGCACAATCTCTGCGACTTCATGCGTGCCGTTGATCGCCAAAAGAACGCGATCGGACAGCAGGATTTGCAGGCGGTGTACACCACTCTGCCACTCCGCAACGCTGAGGGGTTGCGCCTCCCTATTCAGCCAACGCACGTTGCCATCGCCCTCTTCCCACCACGCATCCCGGGTTAATGCGGGAATGCGCTGGCGAAGGTGAATCAACGCGGCGGTAAATGCCGTAAGCCCACTGTTTGCCTGTTGCCAGTCAAGCCAGGTCAACGCGTTGTCCTGGCAGTAAGCGTTGTTATTACCGTGCTGGCTATGACCATGCTCGTCACCGGCCAACAGCATTGGTGTTCCCTGGGAAAGCAGCAGTGTTGTTAACAGGGCATGGACGCTTGCTCGCCTCCTTTCTGTCACATCAAAACTGCCGCTTAACCCTTCTATACCATGATTATTGCTATGGTTATTGTTAGTGCCGTCGCGATTTTCCTCGCCGTTTGCCTCGTTATGCTTATGGCTGAAACTCACGCAATCACGCAACGTAAACCCATCATGTGCCGTCACCAGATTGACCGACGCATGGGGCAGACGCCCGTCACGACGGAACACATCACTGGATGCAGCAAAGCGCCCGGCAAATTCCCCTGGCGAGAGTGACTGCTCCAGCCAAAAGCGGCGGGACGCATCACGAAAATGATCGTTCCATTCGGCAAAAAGCGGCGGGAAATTCCCCACCTGATACCCACCCCAGCCAATGTCCCACGGCTCGGCGATAAGCTTCACCTGCGAGAGCAGCGGACAGTTTTTGATTACCTCGAACAACGGTGCCTGCTGGCTGAACTCTGGGGTGCGCCCCATAATCGTTGCCAAATCAAAACGAAAGCCGTCGATATGGAACGTCTCCACCCAATATTTAAGGCAGGCGTACGCATACGCCATGCCGCCTGGGTGGCTCAAGTTCAGCGTGTTGCCGCAGCCGGTCCAGTTTTCATAATCACCGTCGCCCCTGATCCAATAATAGCTACGGTTATCGATTCCGCGCAGGGAGAGGGTCGGCCCATCAAGGTCAATTTCGGCGCTGTGGTTAAGCACGATATCAAGGATCACCTCAATGCCGTTTTGATGCAGCGACTTAACCGCCTCGCGAAACTCATTGATGGCCGTTTCGGGGGAGGTGGCATAACGCGGTTCAAGTGCAAACAACGCCAGCGGGTTGTAGCCCCAGTAGTTGCTTAAGCCCAGGCGTTGCAGGCGCGGCTCGCTGATAAAGTGCGCCACCGGCATCAGTTCCAGCGCGGTGATACCCAGCGTTTTGAAGTACTGAATCATCACCGGATGACCCAGTGCTTTGTAGGTTCCGCGAATCTCTTCTGGCAGGTCCGGATGCAGATACGTCAGGCCTTTGACGTGGGCTTCATAGATGACCGTATTGCCCCAGGGCGTACGTGGCGCGACATCGTTACCCCAGTCAAATGCTTCATCGACCACCACGCTTCTCGGCGCGACCGTCGCGCTGTCGTGCGGATCGGGCGCGTCATGCCCGCCGTGTAACAGCGGGCTGTCTTTGACATCGCCGTCAACGCGACGCGCGCACGGGTCAAGCAGCAGCTTCGCCGGGTTGAAGCGGTGCCCCAGTCCCGGCTCCCACGGGCCATGTACCCGATAACCGTAACGCGTGCCGGGCCGGGCACTGGCCAGGAAACCGTGCCAGACATCGCCACTACGGGCGGGCAAATCGAAACGCTGCTCGTTACCTTCGTCATCAAAAATGCACAGTTCCACCCGCTCCGCATGCGCCGAAAACAGCGTGAAATTCACGCCATTTTCTTCCACATGCGCCCCAAGTGGCGTCGCTTTGCCTGCCGTCAGTTTGGTCATCAACCCTCCCGCACAAACCAGACGGTTGCCAGTGGCGGGATCGTCACCGAAAGCGACTGCGCCCTGTCGTTTACCGGGATGTCATCACTGTGCACACCGCCACCATTCCCGGTATTACTGCCGTGGTAGTGCATCGAGTCGGTGTTTAACTCTTCGCGCCAGCGTCCCGGCTGATTGATGCCGAAGCGGTAGTTGTGGCGCGGCACCGGGGTGAAGTTGCTGGCAACAATGATTTCATTGCCGGCTTTGTCACGGCGCACAAACACAAACACCGAGTTCTCGTGGTCATCCACCACCAGCCATTCAAAGCCGTAATCGTCGAAATCCAGCTCATGCAGGGCTTTGTGATGGCGATACGTGTGGTTCATATCCCGCACCAGACGCTGCACGCCGTGGTGCCAGTTGTCGCCCCCTTCCAGCAGATGCCAGTCGAGGCTGCCGTCGTGGTTCCACTCGCGCCCCTGCGCAAACTCGTTGCCCATAAACAGCAGTTTTTTACCGGGGAAGGCCCACATCCACGCGTAATAGGCACGCAGGTTGGCGAACTTCTGCCACGCATCGCCGGGCATACGGTCGAGAATGGATTTCTTACCGTGGACCACTTCGTCATGCGACAGCGGCAACACGAAGTTTTCCGTGTAGTTGTAGAGCATGCCGAAGGTGAGTTTGTCGTGGTGGTGTTTGCGATACACCGGATCGAGCTTCATGTAATCCAGGGTGTCGTGCATCCAGCCCAGATTCCACTTGTACCAGAAGCCCAGGCCGCCCAGTGACGGTGGGCGCGAGACGCCGGCAAAGTCGGTAGACTCTTCCGCCATACTGACCGCGCCGGGAACCTGCTCGCCGAGAATGCGGTTGGTGCTACGCAAAAACTCAATGGCTTCGAGGTTTTCACGACCACCGAACTCGTTGGGGATCCACTCCCCTTCTTTTCGGCTGTAGTCGCGATAAATCATTGAGGCGACCGCATCCACGCGCAAGGCGTCGATACCGAAACGCTCGACCCAGTAGAGCGCGTTGCCCACCAGATAGTTACGGACTTCGCGGCGACCGTAGTTATAAATCAGCGTGTTCCAGTCCTGATGGTAGCCTTCTCGCGGGTCACCGTGCTCATACAGCGCGGTGCCGTCAAATTCGGCCAGGCCAAAGTCGTCAGACGGGAAATGGCCCGGCACCCAGTCCAGAATCACGTTGAGCCCGGCCGCGTGGGCCGCTTTGATAAAGTAGATAAAGTCGTCACGGGTGCCGAAGCGGCGGGTCGGGGCGTAAAGCCCGGTCGGCTGATAACCCCAGCTACCGTCGAACGGGTGTTCGTTAATCGGCAGCAGCTCCAGATGGGTGAAGCCCATCCATTTTGCGTACGGCACCAGTTGATCTGCCAGCTCGCGGTAGCTCAGCCAGAAATTGTTGTCCGTATGGCGACGCCAGGAACCAAGATGCACTTCATAAATGGAGATAGGCGCATCGAACTCGTTGGCCTTTTTCCGCGCGTCGGTTTGCGCCACCTTTTCCGGCAGATCGCAAATCAGTGACGCGGTTTCCGGGCGCATTTGCGCTTCAAAGGCGTACGGATCGGATTTAATGCGCAGTTTTCCATGCGCATCAATCATCTCAAATTTGTAGAGCTGGCCGTTGTGCGCACCGGGGATAAACAGCTCCCAGATACCGCTTTCGCGGCGCTGGCGCATCGGATGACGGCGACCGTCCCAGTAGTTAAATTGCCCAACCACGGAGACGCGACGGGCGTTTGGTGCCCAGACGGAGAAGCGTGTCCCGGTGACGCCATCCATCGTATCGGCATGTGCGCCCAGTGTTTCATAGGGGCGCAGGTGAGTGCCTTCGGACAACAGCCAGGCGTCCATTTCCTGCAGGAGTGGGCCAAAACGGTAGGGATCGTCGATGAGGTTTTGCTGACCGTGCCAGACAACGGCAAGCTGATAACGAAAAGCATTTTTACGACGTGGCATCACACCACAAAAAAAACCACGTGAATCGAGGCATTCCAGATTGCCGACTTTGCGCCCGGTCTTAGGCTCAATCACCCAGACTTCGGTTGCATCGGGTAATAACGCACGAACTTCAATCCCCGCGTCGGTCTGGTGCATGCCGAGTACGGAAAAGGGGTCCGCAAAGTGGCCTGCAATTAGCGCGTTAATCACGTCTCTATCTACAAGAACGGACATGGTTTCATCCTTTTTATCTATGTCACACCTTTCCCGGCAAGGTTATACGCCCAGTTGCGACACTTTTTTTGACCTGAACGGCGCAGCACATAATGTGCATCCTCTCTGCTCCGTCCCACCTTCAGGCAGAATGCGTAAACACCCCACTTAAAGCATAGCCAACGCTTTATCTGACTCCTGAGAAAAATAACATCCTCTGCGTACACTCCTTTAATACGCACAAAAAAGGGGTGACAAGCACCCCTTTTTGAAAAAATTAAGATTACGCTAGCTGACGTAGTATGCGGCGCAGCGGCTCCGCAGCGCCCCACAGGAGCTGGTCGCCCACGGTGAACGCCGACAGGAAGTCCGACCCCATATTCAGCTTACGCAGACGCCCTACCGGGGTAGTCAGCGTGCCCGTTACGGCAGCCGGGGTCAGTTCACGCACGGTAATGTCGCGATCGTTTGGTACCACTTTCGCCCACGGGTTATGGGCTGCCAGCAGCTCTTCGATAGTCGGAATGGACACATCTTTTTTCAATTTAATGGTGAAGGCCTGGCTGTGGCAGCGCAGCGCACCAACGCGTACGCACAGACCATCAACCGGGATAGTGGTGGTCGTACCCAGAATTTTGTTGGTTTCCGCCTGGCCTTTCCACTCTTCGCGGCTCTGGCCGTTATCCAGCTGTTTGTCAATCCACGGAATCAGGCTACCAGCCAGCGGCACACCGAAGTTGTCGACCGGCAGTTCGCCGCTGCGGGTCAATGCCGTGACTTTACGTTCGATATCCAGGATGGCAGAGGCCGGGTCCGCCAGCTCTTCGCCAACGTGGCTGTGCAGTTTGCCCATTTGCGCCAGCAGTTCACGCATATGACGCGCGCCGCCACCGGAAGCCGCCTGGTAGGTCGCCACAGACACCCAGTCCACCAGGTCATTGGCGAACAGGCCACCCAGAGACATCAGCATCAGGCTGACGGTACAGTTACCACCAACAAAGGTTTTGATACCGTGGTTCAGGCCGTCGGTAATAACGGACTGGTTTACCGGGTCGAGAATGATGATGGCGTCATCTTTCATACGCAGAGATGAGGCAGCATCAATCCAGTAACCCTGCCAGCCGCTTTCACGAAGCTTTGGATAAATTTCGTTGGTATAATCGCCGCCCTGGCAGGTGACAATAATGTCGAGGGCCTTCAGCGCTTCCAGATCGAATGCATCCTGCAGTGTGCCGGTAGACTTACCGCCGAACGTCGGGGCAGCCTGTCCAAGCTGAGAAGTGGAAAAGAAGACCGGGCGAATGGCGTCGAAGTCGCGCTCTTCTACCATGCGTTGCATGAGTACGGAGCCGACCATTCCGCGCCAACCGATAAAACCAACATTTTTCATAACGTATTTCCTGCGAAGGTGTGTGCTGTTTGTGCGAGCCAGTATCCTGACTGGCGCTAATAGCCCACATTACAAAATGCACACAAAGTCGCAAGTGAAATTAATCAATGATGGGCAAGCCATCAGAAATACCGCTAATCTGCGGCAAAACGGGAAGAGTAATGAGCGAAATCATTTCGGTGGCAGTGTTGTTGATCCTGATTATGGACCCTCTCGGGAACCTGCCTATTTTTATGTCTGTGCTTAAGCACACTGAGCCGAAGCGCCGCCGGAAAATCATGATTCGTGAGCTGCTGATCGCACTGGTGCTGATGCTGGTTTTCCTGTTTGCGGGCGAAAATATTCTGGCGTTCCTTAACCTGCGCGCGGAAACCGTCTCCATTTCCGGCGGCATTATTCTGTTTCTGATTGCCATTAAGATGATTTTCCCCAGCGAGTCCGGCAGCAGCATGGGTCTGCCCGCGGGTGAAGAACCTTTTATTGTGCCACTGGCGGTTCCGCTGGTCGCCGGGCCGACGCTGCTCGCCACTCTGATGCTGCTTTCCCACCAGTATCCGAATCAGATGAGCCACCTGGTGATTGCGCTGCTGATTGCATGGGGCGGAACCGTGGCGATTTTGCTGCAATCGTCGCTGTTCCTGCGCCTGCTCGGCGAGAAAGGGGTGAATGCGCTGGAGCGCTTAATGGGGCTGGTGCTGGTGATGCTGGCAACCCAGATGTTCCTGGACGGCATCCGCCTGTGGATGAAGGGGTAGGTAAAAGCAAAAAGGCAACGCAAGTTGCCTTTTTTAATGTTCGCTCCCTCTCCCACGGAGAGGGTTGGGGTGAGGGCTTCAGGCTGCACCATACTCATCCCGGATGCGCTGCGCTTATCCGGGCTACACGTCGTGCTGCAATGTGAGTTACGTAGCCCGGATAAGGCAACCCCGCATCCGGGAATAACCGATGAAAACAACTTAACTTAGCAACGTAAACGCAATCATCCCAACAATCGCACCGGTAGTGCCCAGGATGGTTTCCATCAGCGTCCAGGTTTTCAGCGTTTGCGCTTCGGTAGCGCCGGTAAATTTACCGAACAGCCAGAAGCCCGCATCATTCACATGACTCACCACAATGGAGCCGCCCGCGATACAAATCGACAGGGCCGCCAGTTGTGCGCCGGAAAAATGCAATTGTTCAATCACCGGCATCACCAGGCCGACTGCCGTCAGGCAGGCAACGGTAGCTGAGCCCTGAATGATACGCACCGCCGCAGCCAGTACGAAGCAGGTCACCGCAATCGGCAACCCCATACCGGTCAGCGCTTCACCCAATGCCGGGCCAACACCAGAATCCACCAGTACCTGTTTGAACACCCCGCCCGCACCGATAACCAGCAGGATGATACCCGCAGGCTGCAACGCGTGACCGCAGATTTCCATCACGCGGTCTTTCGCCATGCCCTGACGAATGGCCAGGCCATAAATCGCCACCAGACACGCCACCAGAATCGCCGTGAACGGGTGACCGATAAATTCCAGCCAGTTGTACAGGCTGGTACCTTCGGTGACAAAACGCGCGGCAATGGTTTTCAGGCCGACCAGCACCAGTGGCAGCAGAATCAGCGACAGGCTAAAGCCGAATGACGGCATTTTACCCTCACCCAGATGCGGCTCGGTGATGTCGTCCGGGATATGCAGCTCAACGTAGCGGCTGATAAAGTTGCCCCACAACGGCCCGGCGATCAGCATCCCCGGCACGGCAGCACACAGCCCAATCAGAATCATCCAGCCAAAATCAGCGTGCATCTGGGAAGCCAGCAGCATCGGCGCAGGCCCGGGCAGCAGAAACGCTGCGGCCGCCGCCACGCCCGCAAACAGCGGAATCACCAGTTTCACAAGGTTGGTACCGGTATGACGCGCCATCGAGAACGCCACGCTAATCAGCAGCACCACCGCCACTTCAAAGAACAGCGGAAGTGCACAAATCAACCCGGCCAGACCAATCGCGAAATGCGCGCGGTTGTGACCGAACGATTTGAGCATCTTCACGGCAATTTGATCGACCGCACCGGTCTCATGAAGAATTTTGCCGAACATTGCCCCCAGGGCCACCACAATCGCGAGGAAACCCAGCGTACCGCCCATCCCTTTTTCCATGGTCGCCGAAATCTTGATTAACGGCATACCGGAAAAGAGTCCTGCACCAATAGAAACCACCATCAAAGCAACGAAAGCATGCATACGCGCTTTCATTACTAAAAACAGCAGCAGCAACACAGAGCCAACTGCTGTTAAAACAAGCGTCAATGTACTCACAACGAACTGCCTTTATTTATTTGTTAATCACGTCAATTGTGCTGGCGACAACACCTTCCAGAGTCTGGTCAATGTCAACGATCAGGACGTCACGCTCATCCGCACCCGGCTCTTCCAGGGCTTCAAACTGGGTAACCAGCATCTGCGTTTTAAAGAAGTGTCCTTTACGCGCTTTCAGGCGGCTTTCGATGACCTCGAAGTCCCCTTTCAGGTAAACAAAGGAAAGGTTAGGGTTGCCGTCACGCAGCTGGTCGCGGTAACGCTTTTTCAGCGCCGAGCAGACAATCAGCGACACTTTGTTGGTACGCTGCATAGCAAACGCCGCATCGTTAAGCGCCTGCAACCAGGGTTTACGGTCGTCGTCATTCAACGGTTCGCCTGCGGCCATTTTCATAATGTTGGCGCGAGGATGAAGGAAGTCGCCGTCAAGAAACGCGGCATGGATTTGATGCGCCACTTCACTGGCGACGGCGGATTTACCACTGCCAGATACGCCCATCAGGACATAGACGTGGTGATCATGATTAGTCGTGCTCAAAGCGTAGCTCCCACAGGGATAAGAGTGAATTGTTACGGGTAACAGTTATCGGTAACATTGTCCTGCCGGGGTAATGGATAAGCAATATCCATTCGTGCCAGAAGTGAATAAGTGTGAGCTACTTCAAATTTGTCAGACTAAATTGATCCACCTGGTGACAATGTGAAACCTAAATCTAACAATTTCGGCGTAACAGATTCACCACGAATGCGCGCCAAAAGGCGTTCTGCGCCAATCCTCCCCATGCGTTCACGCGGCGTCAGCACGCTCGCCAGACGCGGCTCCATTACCTGGCCAATGTCGTGACCGTGGAACCCGGCGATCGCCATATCATCCGGAATTTTGAGCCCCAGACGCTGGCATTCAAACGCCGCGCCGACCGCAAGGTCATCGTTGGTGCAGAAAATCCCATCCAGTTGGGAGTATTCGCGACGCGCCTGGCGCATCAGCTCAATGCCTGCGGTGTAGGACGAAGACTGTTCTACCATCACGCTGTATGGCGTCAGGCCGGCATCCAGCATCGCCTGCTCATACCCCTTCTGTTTGATGATAGTACGTTCATCAAGACGCGCACCCAGGTAAGCCACCCGGCGATGCCCACGTTCAATGATCGCCGCCGTCATCTGCCGTGCCGCTTCAAAGTTATCGAAACCAACGGCGATGTCCAGACAAGGCGACTTGCTGTCCATCAGTTCAACAACCGGGATACCAGCAACTTCAATCATTTTCAGCGTGCGCGGGGTATGCGTACGTTCGGTGAGGATCAGGCCGTCAATATTCCACGACAGCATAGATTCAAGCCGCTCTTCTTCCAGCTCTGGCTTATAGCCAAAGTGCGCGAGCATGGTTTGATAGCCAAACGCATCCGTCACGCTTTCGATGCCGCGCAGAACTTCTGCGAACACCTGGTTGGTTAAAGAGGGAAGCAGCACACCAACCGCACGGCTGGTAGCATTGGAGAGAATATCCGGAGCCCGATTCGGAATATAACCCAGCTCATCAAGCGCGGCCGCTATTTTTCCCCGAAGCGCCACGGAGACCTGCTCCGGGTTGCGTAAAAATCGGCTGACCGTCATTTTGGTCACGCCAACGCGATCGGCCACATCCTGAAGTACGGGTCTTTTCTTTTTCATCGTCCTGAATTGATAAGCTGAGAAACATTAGGCCAGTTTATCACGGACAGCACGCAACCTTCTGGTGTTAACCAGAAGGTTGCGTCATTTATTTAAGCCGGATCAAACTGGCGGCAGATCGAAGAGTAAAATTTCGCTGTCGCTGTCCGCATGGATGGACAGAGCCTGCTCGTCAGAGATGGCCAGGCCATCGCTGGTGGTGGCTTTAGTACCGTTAATGGATACGTCGCCTTTTACCACCTGGATCCAGATTTTGCGGTCTGCAGATACCTGATACACAGACTGCTCATCTTTCAGCAGCGCCCAGCGATAAAGCTCCATGTCCTGATGCACTTTCAGCGAACCATCACGTGCATCCGGCGACAGCACCAGCTGACGGCCTTGTTTTGCGTCAAAGCGGCGTTGCTCGTAACGCGGCGTAATGCCCGTCGCTTCTGGAATAATCCAGATCTGGTACAGACGCAGCGGTTCAGTAGCGCTCGGGTTGTACTCAGAGTGACGCACACCGGTGCCTGCACTCATAATCTGGAATTCACCCGCCGGAACCTGCTCTTTGTTGCCCAGGCTGTCCTGATGTTCGACCGCACCTTGCAGTACATACGTCAGAATTTCCATGTCTTTATGGGGATGGGTACCAAACCCCTGCCCGGCGTCGATCACGTCGTCGTTAATCACGCGCAGTGCAGAAAAACCCATAAAGTTCGCATCGTAATAGTTGGCAAACGAAAAGGTATGCCAGGAATCCAGCCAACCATGATTTGCATGGCCACGGTCATTTGCTTTGCGTAAGTAAATCATGTTTTCACCCTCATGTTCGTTTCGATGGAGTAAGTGTGGACGCGATCGACCGGCAATCATAGAGGGTGAAAATTGACTCCTCTGTTCAAAAAAAGTGAACGATTTTTCGGGCCACAAAACCACTTATTTTGCGAGAGTTATCGTGGCTGGAGAGGCTTGTTCAAATGCCCGCTCCAGGATCTCCAGATTGGTCAGAACATCAGATTCCTTGACGTAATTTTCCGCACCGGAAGTCAATGTGGCATAAAGCGCATCATAGACCCGACCATAGTCCCCGGTTTCCGCTTTCAGCTCCTCACGCACCGTGTCACCCGCGTCGTTCACGTACTCCAGCACGCCAATGCTGTCATCCGCTGCAAATCTGGCATCGCCGGGCATAATATTGGCTTTCAGGCTGGTCTCCTGCTGGTCAATACCGTACTTGATAAACGACCCTTTGCTACCGTGGACAATAAATTTCGGGTAGTCGATTTTGACCAGGTGACTGGTTTTCACGATGGCTTTCAGATCGCCATAAAAGAGCTGCGCTTCAAAGGTATCGTCCGGGTTGGCCTTGTTACGCAGGCTGCGAATGTCGTAGGCCACATGGTCCGGGCGACCAAACAGTGAAATAATTTGATCCATCGTGTGCACGCCAAGCCCATAGAACGCGCCGTCCTGCGGTAGCCCAGGTTTTGTTTCCGCGACCGGGCGGTAATAGTCAAAATGGCTTTCGATTTCAACAACCTCACCCAGTTTGCCGCTCTCAATGGCTTTTTTCGCCGTCAGAAAGCACGAGTCAAAGCGGCGATTCTGATATGGCGTGACGGTCAGGCCTTGGCTTTTTGCCAGTTCAAAGAGGGTGACGGCCTCGGCGATCGTCGGGGTGAACGGCTTCTCTACCAGCACGTTTTTGCCTGCCTCCAGCGCCCTCTTCGCGTAATCAAAATGGCTATCCGCGTGGGTGCAAACGATGACCAGCTTGACCTGCGGGTCAGCCAGGACCTCATCAAGATCGCTGGTGAAGTTAATATGCTGGTACTGCGGATATTGCTCTTCCGGTTTCGCATGACGGCGGTAAATATGCGCCACATGCCAGGTATCTTTGCGATTCAGAACGTAAGGGAGATGGTAGCGGGTGGTGCTTTTACCAAAGCCGATAAATGCGCAATGCAGAGTCATGATGCTGTCCTTGTTTAGCGTCGCAGCCTTAAACCTTAGCGCAGACGCTCCGTGATAAAAACCACCGTCATCACCTGCCCGACAATACACTTGATTTATATCTCCCCAACAACAGATATCTACCGCTTATAAATTCACAATAAACAGTCAGTTACAAATCCTAAAACACCTTCCTCCGCCTTGACCGTTGAGTCTGAATTCCCGATAAGAGAGCCGCGAAAAACAGAGCGTTTATCGCAAAGGCAGCTCAGTCGCTTATCGCGCTGGCTGATATGCAGGATCGCTTGGGGAAACGGACATGGACAGAAAATACCTTCTGCTAAACATCACTCTCGTTATGTGGTTTTTCGCGATTCTGGCCTGGGGTTCCGGGGCACATATGCTGGCGCAATATGCAGGACTCCTGGCCGTTATAACTTTCGTTATTTTTCTTCTGAAAGGATGCAATCTCAGTATGTTCAAAAAACATAAAACCATCGACGTGCCAAACACCGTAGCCACTTCTCAGGCGACAGCAAATGAAAAAACACCTGTCAGCGTAGAGAAACAAGTCAGTACCGTGATTGCCAGCGATGTCCATTTTGAAGGCAATATGGTCTGCTCTTCTCCGGTCTATATTCACGGCAGCGTCAACGGCAATATCGATGCAAAAGATAGCATGATCAAAGTATTGCGTGAGGGAAGAGTGGAAGGAAACATCCTCTGTCGCGAATTGATTATTGATGGCACGGTTATTGGCCAGTGTATGGGTGACACCGTGGAAATTTATGAAAATGGCATGATGACCGGAACCCTCGCCTACCGTACCCTGGCGGTAAAAAAAGGCGGACAATTTTCCGGCCAGGCGGAAGTGCTGGCACCCGTAAAGGAGAAAACGAACGTCGTAGGTTTGGTGATTGAGCCGCTACAAGAGCCGACAGAGAAACGTGTTGAAGAAGCGCGCGGGCAAAAAAAAAGCCAGCACCCGGCTGGCTAAGAAATACTGGAAGCAATGTGAGCAATGTCGTGCTTTCAGGATTACCGCATAGGTTTCCCTGAACGCACGGCAATAATAATCATTATCATTCGCACTTGTCTACCCCTTTTTGCAAAAAATGGCAGTTGACTCACTTTTGAAAGTTGGGGAAGTTGGAAAGGAACCTATATAACAAGGAGAGAAGGAATGAGTAGTATCGTGATACGCCATGCAGAAGCCCGTGACGCGGAACCATTACGCCAGATTACCGCACGCCCGGAGGTCTATCATGACACGCTACAAATTCCTCACCCTTCTATGGAAATGTGGGAGGAGCGGCTAAAACCGCGGCCGGGTCGCCGCCATCTGGTTGCCTGTGTTGATGATGTGGTCGCTGGTCATCTGGTAGTGGACGTCGAGCCAAACACGCGTCGAAGCCACGTATCGACCTTTGGGATCAGCGTTTCCAGCGATTTCCATGGACGCGGCGTAGGTAGTGCGTTAATGCGCGAAATGGTTAATCTGTGCGACAACTGGCTGCGCGTCGAGCGCATTGAGCTGACGGTCTTTGTCGATAATGCCCCGGCGCTGGCACTGTACCGCAAATTCGGTTTTGATATTGAAGGAACCGGCAAGCACTACGCCCTGCGCAACGGCAAGTATGTCGATGCCTATTTTATGGCACGAGTGAAGAGCTGAACCCTGCTCCACCTCTGGTCCCTCTCCCAACCGTGGCTGAGGAATCCCCACAAAAATGCGAGCACGGACGGTCCCCTCTCCCTCGAGGGAGAGGGTTAAGGTGAGGGGGAAAATGCAGCTCTGAGGGTCATTCCGTTCACCTTATGTTCCTTGCTTTTCTATAGCGACAGAACCCGTGAACGTGCCAGGGTGGCTCACCGCTACCGCCCTGGCGACCCGGGCTCCCGGCCAGCCGTCAACGCCTCATCGATTTTCAGCCGGACCCTGGCATCGCGGTGACTGTTTTATTCTCATGGCGCAGTGTTATCGCTGTAAAACGTAATATCACTGGGGATCCCTCCCCTACCGGGGAGAGGATTTGAGTGGGGAGAAAAATTAGTACCCCGCCGTTAAATCGTCCACCGTCCTGGGGTCAGACGCACCGTACAGCGTGCCGTCCGGGCTAACCATAATGCTCTGCGTACTGCCCATCGCCTCTTTCACCGCCACCTTATGTCCTTTCTGCTCCAGCAGCTTGAGGGTATCCGGGCTAAAGCCTTTTTCGACGCGCAGCTCATCCGGCAACCACTGATGATGAAAACGCGGGGCATTGGTCGCTTCGGCGACGTTCATTCCAAAATCGATGCTGTTCAGTACGATTTGCAGCACAGTCGTGATGATACGGCTACCGCCCGGGCTGCCGGTGACCAGCCAGGTTTTCCCGTCTTTCACCACGATAGTCGGCGACATGGAAGAGAGCGGACGCTTGCCTGGCCCGACCGCATTCGCATCGCCGCCCACCAGCCCGTAAACGTTCGGCACGCCGGGTTTCGCCGAGAAGTCATCCATTTCGTTATTCATCAGGATGCCGGTATTCCCCGCCACAATCCCGGTCCCGAAGGTGGTGTTAAGGGTGTAGGTCACCGCAACGGCATTGCCGTCTTTATCCACCACCGAGAAGTGGGTGGTTTGATTACTTTCGTAAGGCTCGAGCTTGCCGGGGCGAATCTGGCTCGACGTTTTCGCTTTGTTGACGTCAATTTGCTGGGCCAGTGATTTCGCATACGCCTTGTTGGTCAGCGCCTGCCAGGGCACCTTCACAAAATCCGGGTCGCCAAGGTATTCCGACCTGTCGGCATAGGCGTATTTTTCCGCCTCCGCCATCACCTGCATCGTATCCGCGCTGCCGAAGCCATATTTGGCAAGGTCAAAGTTCTCCAGAATATTGAGAATTTGCACAATGTGGATCCCCCCGGAGGACGGCGGTGGCATGGAGAAAACCTGATAACCGCGATAGTCGCCGCTGATGGGCGTGCGTTCGACCGCTTTGTAATTGGCCAAATCTTCTTTGGTCATCAGCCCGCCGTTTTTGCTCATCTCCTGGGCAATCTGATCGGCAATCGATCCTTTGTAGAACACGTCCGGCCCTTTCTCGGCAATCATCTCCAGGCTCTTCGCCAGGTTAGCCTGAACCAGCTTGTCGCCTTTTTTCAGCGGTTCGCCATCCTTCCAGAAGATGGCTTTGCTGTTTTCATGGTTTGGCAGCACTTCGCTGCCATAGGTTTTGAGATCGTCTGCCAGTGCGTCATTGACCACAAAGCCTTGTTTAGCCAGCTTGATGGCGGGCTGTACCACCTTGTTCAGTGGCAACGTGCCATATTTTTCCAGCGCCAGTGAGAAACCCGCCACCGTACCCGGCGTACCGGAGGCTAAGTGTGAGATGAGGGATTTTTTGCTGTCCGGGTTGCCCTGGTCGTCAAGAAACATATCGCGCGTTGCCGCTGCCGGGGCCATTTCACGAAAATCGATGGTGGTCGTTTTGCCGTCTTTGGTACGAATCATCATAAACCCGCCACCGCCGAGATTACCGGCCTGCGGGTGGG
Source organism: Phytobacter sp. V69 (assembly GCF_965644215.1). Classification (NCBI taxonomy): domain Bacteria; kingdom Pseudomonadati; phylum Pseudomonadota; class Gammaproteobacteria; order Enterobacterales; family Enterobacteriaceae; genus Phytobacter; species Phytobacter sp. V69. The sequence continues at coordinate 55,792 of NZ_CBFFRL010000001.1, read as the reverse complement.
TCACCGCCAGCGCATAGCCAACCGCCACCGCCGCATCCACCGCATTGCCACCCTGTTTGAGGATATCGACGCCGACGCGGGTCGCGGTTTCATCAACGGACGCCACCATCCCCTGCTTCGCGCGAACCGGATGGAAGACATCCGCCTCAACGCCATAGGACACCGGCGCGGGTGCCGTAACGGGCGGAGGCGCCGCCGCAACGCTAAAACATCCTCCCGCCATCAAAGCGGCAATCGCCACCCAACGCGCAAACTTCTGTTTCATCATCGTCGTTCTCCAGAGAAGGGGCTATAGTCCCCGCTTAAGCCTGGTTCAGAACTCCTAAAAGATCATTGTAATGAGTGAAACGGAGTAAACTTAGGAGAAGCCTCAGAAGGAGGAAATGATGATGAAACGATTACTTATTCTGGTCACGTTTTTGCCGTTGGCCGCGTTCGCACAGCCGATCAACACTACCAATAACCCCAACCTGCCGGGTTATCAGATCCCGAGTCAGCAGCGGATGCAGACACAGATGCTGAACCAACAACAGCAGCAAAAAGGGATGTTAAATCAGAATTTGCAGACGCAAACGCGCCTGCAACAGCAGCATCTGGAAGCGCAGATTAACAATAACTCCCAACGGGTAAGGCAGGCTCAGCCGGGGGAGCTCGATCCCAGCACCCAGCAGGTGCTCCCGAACACAAACGGCAGCATGTTGAACCAAAGCGTTAACAGCAACGCCACGCTGGGCCAGCAGCAACACATGTTGCCCGCTAATCAGACAGGCAGCAGCATGCTGAATCAGAGCAATGTCAGCACGCCACAGGCCAATATTCCGCTGAAAAACGTCACGCCTTAAGGCTGAAAATCCGGGCCGATGGATTCAATGTTGTCGGTGCAGATGCAATCAACGCCCCAGCGTAGCAGCTGAGATGCGCGCTGCGGGCGGTTGACGGTATAGACCAGAATGCGTAACCCGGCATCCCGCAGCATGTCCACCCGCTCTTCATCAAGAAGCTCGTGATTAAGATGGATGGAGACACACTCCAGACGAGAGGTCAGTTCCTGCCAGTCATCACGCCATTCATCCAGCAGCAGCCCGCGCGGTAATTCGGGTACCGCCGCCTTCGCCGCTTCCAGCGCATCAATTTCGAATGACGACAGCAGCGGTGCGGTCATGCCAGCCCAGAGTTCACGCGCGGCCAGCGCCACCACTTTGCCCGTCAGCGGGCCGGTGCCGGTCGTCGGTTTAATTTCGATGTTCGCCATCATGCCATACTGACGGCAACGGTCTGCAACCTGCGACAGTAGCGGTAGCGGTTCGCCTTTGAACTCCCCGCTAAACCAGCCGCCCGCATCCACTTTCAGCAGGTCACTCCATTCCAGTTCCCCGGCAACACCCCAGCCGTTGCTGGTGCGTTCCAGGTTATCGTCATGCAGCAAAAAAATATGCCCATCTTTCGACAACTTTGCGTCGAACTCGATCATCGTGTGACCACAGCGGGCACCCACGTCAATCGCCGCCAGCGTATTTTCCGGGGCGAGTTTACCGCCGCCACGATGGGCGGCGACGTGGGGGTAAGGCCAGTTACTCATACACGTTGTCCTGTTTCACCGTCAAAAAGGTGCAGGTGATTTTCCGGCATATGCAACCATAAGGTGCTGCCCTGCGCCGGGCGCTCCTGGTGCGGTAAACGAACCACCAGCTTGTGATCGCCCCAGCGACCGTGGGCCAGGTTATCCGCACCGAGCATCTCAAGCGTATCCATCACCAGCGGTACACCACCTGCGGACTGAGAGCTTAACGCAATATGTTCCGGGCGGATACCCAGCGTCATTTTACGTCCGGCATAACCGCGATAGAACCAGTTAATGGGCAGCGCCATACCACTTTCGAGTTCAAAATGGGTACCGGTGTTGCTGATACGCCCATCGAGTAAATTCATTGCCGGGCTACCGATAAAGCTCGCAACAAAGCGGCTGGCCGGTTTTTCATAGACTTCGACAGGCGTGCCGATTTGCTCCGCGACGCCTTTATTCATCACCATCACGCGCTGGGCCAGGGTCATCGCTTCCACCTGATCGTGGGTCACGTAGAGCGAGGTCGTTTTCAGGCGACGATGCAAATGCTGCAGCTCCAGACGCATCTGGACGCGCAGTTTCGCGTCCAGATTCGATAAGGGTTCATCAAACAGGAATACCGCCGGATCGCGCACAATCGCACGCCCCATCGCCACACGCTGGCGCTGGCCGCCGGAGAGTTCACGCGGACGACGCTTAAGCAGGCCGTCGAGTTCCAGAATACGGGCCGCCTCTTTAACGCGCTCGGCAATGTGCTCTTTGCCCATACCGCGGATTTTCAGCCCCCAGGCCATGTTCTCTTCCACGCTCATATGCGGGTACAGCGCATAGTTCTGGAACACCATCGCGATACCGCGATCTTTTGGCTCCGCTTCCGTCACACGCTGGCTATCAATCCAGATATCGCCCGTACTGACACGCTCGAGGCCGGCAACCATGCGGAGCAGCGTCGACTTACCGCAACCGGATGGCCCAACCATCACAATGAACTCACCGTCCGCGACGTCCAGCGTCAGCGGTTGAATGACCTGCGTTTTGCCGTTATCCCAGCTCTTAGTAACTGCCTGTAATTTAAGACCTGCCATGTTATTTCTCACTGTCGACCAGGCCACGCACGAAGGCTCTCTGCATGGCAAAAACGATAACGACCGGGGGAATCAGAGTGAGCAGCATTGCCGCCATCACCTGGTTCCACTGTGTAGTGCCCTCACCTGCGGCAATCATGCCTTTAATGCCTGCAACAGCGGTGCCCAAATTGACGTCGCTGATGATAAGCAAAGGCCATAAATACTGGTTCCAGCCGTAGATGAAGGTAATGACAAACAGCGCCGCCAGATTGGTTTTTGACAGCGGCAACACGATGTCCCAGAAAAAGCGCATCGGCGATGCGCCATCAATACGCGCCGCTTCCATCAGCTCATCCGGCAGCGTCATAAAGAACTGGCGGAACAGAAAGGTCGCGGTGGCGGAAGCCATCAGCGGTAGCGTTAACCCGGTGTAGCTGTCGAGCATTTTCAGGTTGGCGATCACTTCCACCGTCGGGAAGATACGCACTTCGACCGGCAGCATAAGGGTGATAAAAATCATCCAGAAGAAGAGATTACGCAGCGGGAAACGGAAACAGACAATGGCAAAGGCTGACAGCATCGACACGGCGATTTTGCCCACCGTAATGCCAAACGCCATGATGAAACTGTTAAGCATCATCAGCCAGAACGGTGCGCTGTTAACCCCTACGCCGTTAACCCAAATCGCTTTCATGTTTTCCAGCAGGTGCGTGCCGGGAATCAGGGTCATGGGCGTTTCAAAAACGGCTTTGTTATCCAGCGTCGCGGCCACAAAGGCGACATACATCGGGAACAGGATCGTCACAATGCCCAGAATCAGTATGATATGACAGAACAAAGTTAGCCCGGGGCGATTCTCAATCATTGGTAGCGCACCTTACTTTCAACATAACGGAACTGAACGACGGTCAGCACAATGACCAGGAACATCAGCACCACCGACTGCGCGGCGGAGGCAGAAAGATCCAGCCCGACAAAACCTTCGCGGTAAATCTTGTAAATAAGCGTCGTCGTCGCCTGTACCGGGCCGCCCGCCGTCGCCGCATCGATCACCGGGAAGGTATCAAAGAAGGCGTAAACCAGGTTGACCACCAGCAGGAAGAAACTCACCGGAGCAATCAGCGGCAGCGACAGCTTGAAGAAGCGGCGAATCGGCCCTGCGCCATCAATCGCCGCGGCTTCCACCAGAGAACGGGGAATGGATTGCAGTGCAGCGAAGAAGAATAAGAAGTTGTAACTAATCTGCTTCCAGATAGACGCGAACACCACCAGGAACATAGCCTGGCCGCTGTTTTGCGCGTGGTTCCAGTCGTAACCAAACTGCTCGAGAAAGTGGGTGATCAAACCGCGTCCGGGGTTAAAGAGAAAGATCCACAGCACAGCGGCGACCGCCGGGGCGACGGCGTACGGGAGCAGCATCAGCGTCTGATAGACGCGGCTGCCACGCACCACGTTATCCACCAGCGCGGCAAAGAACAGGGACGATAACAGACCAAAAAAGGTCACCAGCGCACTAAAGCGCATCGTCGTCCAGAAAGAGTCGAGGTAATAGCTGTCGTGGAACAGGGCCACGAAGTTATCCAGACCGACAAACTGACTCGACAAACCGAACGGGTCAACGCTTTGCACCGAGTACCACAGCGCTTCGCCAGCGGGCCAGATAAAGAAAATAACGGTGATAACCAGTTGAGGCGCAACCAGCAGATAGGGCAACCAGCGCGAACGAAACACCGGACGGGATGAGGACATAATTAAGCTCTGAGTTGTATTTTCCCCTCACCCTAACACTCTCCCTTTCAGGGAGAGGGCGGGGGTGAGGGTGTAAACTATTAAGACTTAGTCGACTGCTCGAAGCGGCGCAGCAACTGATTACCACGCTCTACAGCCGCGTCCAGCGCCTGCTGCGGGGTTTTCTTACCGGTCCACACACTTTCCAGCTCTTCATCCACAATGGTACGAATCTGCGGCATGTTGCCCAGACGCATGCCTTTGGTGAACGGCAACGGCGGCTTGTTCAGCATCTGGCGCGTCGCGATGTCTGCACCTGGGTTTTTGTCGTAGAAGCCTTCTTTACGGGTCAACTCATACGCAGCAGTGGTGATCGGCAGGTAGCCGGTTTTCTGGTGCCATTCAGCAGCGATTTCCGGTTTAGCCAGGAATTCCAGGAACTGTGCAACGCCGGTATAGGTCGGCTTGTCTTTGCCCTGCATAACCCACAGGCTGGCCCCGCCGATGATGGCGTTCTGCGGTGCGCCTTTCACATCAGCGTCGTAAGGCATCATGCCGACACCGTAGTTAAATTTGGCGTAATGACGGATGTCAGCCAAAGAACCAGAAGAGGCGGTGGTAATGGCGCAGTCACCGTTATAGAACTTCTCGGTAGACTCGTCTTTACGACCGAAGTAGCTGAAATCGCCCTTCTTGTTCAGCTCTTCGAGCATGGCGATGTGTTTCACCTGCTCTGGTTTGTTGAACTCCAGAACCGCATCAGTACCATCGAAACCGTTGTTTTTGGTCGCAACCGGCAGACCGTGCCATGCGCTGAAGTTTTCAATCTGAATCCAGCCCTGCCAGCCGCTGGCGTAGCCGCATTTCATGCCAGCTGCTTTCAGCTTAGCCGTGTAAGCCGCCAGGTCCTGCCACGTTTTCGGCGGCTGCTCGGGATCTAAGCCTGCTTTTTTGAAGGCATCTTTGTTGTAGTACAGCACCGGCGTAGAGCTGTTGAACGGCTGAGACAGCAGGTGGCCAGTTTTAGAATCGGTGTAGTAACCGGAAACGGTCGGCACGAACTGGGATTCATCAAAGTTGATGCCCGCGTCTTTGAATACTTCGTAGACCGGTTTAATGGCTTTCGACGCCATCATGGTCGCCGTACCCACTTCGTAAACCTGCAGCATGGCAGGTGCGTTACCGGTACGGAACGCGGCGATACCCGCACTCAGGCTCTGCTCGTAGTTGCCTTTGTACACCGGCACAATTTTGTAATCCGGGTGGGTTTCGTTGAAACGTTGCGCCAGGGAGTCAACTTCTTTGCCTAACTCCCCTTCCATGGAATGCCAGAATGGGATTGTAGTGACAGCCATTGCGTTGCCTGCAAAGATCAACCCAAGAGCCAGTCCTAAAGCTGTGTGTCGTAACGGTGTCATTCGGTTTTCTCTCTTGTTGTGCCGGATGCGCGATATCACGCGTTTTATGCTCGCGAGGTAACATGACATGCTCGAATGACAGAAAAATAACCTTTTAATTACAATAGAGTTACAGCCAGGCGTCAGGAAGATGGCGGGGGGATGATGGATTGATGAAGGTTAGATGGCGGGCACGTTTACCCGCGAAGACCAGAAGCAATATCTTCCAGCGAGAGTCTACCTGCCGCAGCCTCTACCGTTAAGGCAACAAAAGCAGGGTTTGCAGCCAGATCTATACCATTGCGCTTGAGAAAAACGAGTGTGACAAATAACGCAGTACGTTTGTTGCCATCATTAAAAATGTGCCCACGCGAGATAGCCATTAAATGCATCGCCGCTAGCAACCAGATGTCAGTGACCCCTTCATACTCATATTTATTCAGGACACGGTAGAGCAGTGCCTCAGCACGGCCCGGATCGGACATACCCGCCACACCAGGCGTAACCTGTAACAGCTTGTCGTGAAGACGGATTATCTCTTCCGCTGAGATAAACTGGATCGTCATTTATCAGCCAGTTCCCTTATTTCATTGCCATGGACCGACATAATGGCATCAAACTCTGCATCCAGCTTCGCGGCCTGATAGCGTTCAAATTCCTCAGCGCTAATAATCACCGCGGATTTATGCCCCCGACGCGTAATGGTAACGGGGGTACCTGTTGCAGCGGTTTCCAGTGCAGAAGCCAGATTCTGCCGCACCTCACTGTAGTTCATTGTGCGCATAACGCCTCCGGAGCTGTACGTTCTAATTGTACAACTATAGCGTACAGAAAACAAAAAAGCCGGGTGGCTACTTCGCCTTACCCAGCCCTTTCATATGAGTACAAACATTAAAAAAGGCAACTTACGTTGCCTTTTTGCTTTTACCTAGCCGCCCAGATACGCGCTACGCACCGCTTCGTTTGCCAGTAGCGCATCGCCGGTATCTTCCAGAACCACGTGACCGTTTTCCAGCACATAGCCGCGGTCGGCGAGTTTCAGCGCCTGGTTGGCGTTCTGCTCGACGAGGAAGATGGTCATTCCTTCTTTGCGCAGCTGTTCGATGGTATCGAAAATCTGCTGAATGATGATCGGCGCAAGGCCCAGTGACGGTTCGTCCAACAGCAGCAGACGCGGCTGGCTCATCAGCGCACGGCCAATCGCCAGCATCTGCTGTTCACCACCGGACATGGTGCCCGCACGCTGAATACGACGTTCATGCAAACGCGGGAACAGTTCGTAGACCCACTTGATGCGATCCTGGAACTGGTCGCGATCAGCAAAGAAGCCGCCCATCGCCAGGTTTTCTTCCACGGTCATACGGGAAAAGACGCGACGCCCTTCCGGCACAATCGCCACCGCTTCACGCATGATCTTCGCCGTCTGCCAGTCGGTAATGTCTTTGTCATCAAAAACAATACGCCCGCTGGTCGCACGCGGATCGCCGCACAGGGTCCCCAGCAGCGTGGTTTTACCCGCACCGTTGGCACCGATCAGGGTGACAATCTCGCCCTGATTGATGTGCAGGCTGACATCGTGCAACGCCTGAATTTTGCCGTAGTGGGCACTAACTTTGTCAAAAGACAACATGACTTTTTCCATCTTATGCCTCACCAAGATATGCACGGATCACGTCCGGATTGTTACGAATTTCTTCCGGCGTACCGTTAGCCAGCGGCGTCCCCTGGTTGACGACATAAATACGGTCGGAGATCCCCATCACCAGCTTCATATCGTGCTCAATGAGCAGGATGGTGGTGTTGTGGTTGTTACGCAGCTCAACGATTAACTCGTCCAGCTCTTTGGTCTCTTTCGGGTTCAGGCCTGCCGCCGGTTCATCCAGCATCAGGATTTCCGGCTGCGTCACCATGCAACGGGCAATTTCCAGTCGACGCTGGTCGCCGTAAGCAAGGTTGCTTGCCTGACGGTTGGCATGCTCAAGCAGACCAATACGCTCAAGCCAGGTGGCGGCGCGGTCCAGCGCTTCGCTCTGCGCACGGCGGAAGGACGGCGTTTTCAGCAGGCCGGAGAAAACTCCGGTTTTCAGCTGCTGATGCTGTGCCACCAGCAGGTTTTCAATCACTGTCATTTCACGGAACAGACGCACATGCTGGAAGGTACGCACCACGCCCATACGCGCGATTTGCTGGCCCGGCAGCCCTTCCAGGTGCTGGTCGCGCAGCATGATGGTACCGCCCGTCGGTTTGTAGAAACCGGTCAGGCAGTTAAAGACGGTGGTTTTGCCGGCCCCGTTCGGGCCAATCAGCGAGACGATTTCCTGCGGATGTAAATCCAGCGCCACGTTGTTAACGGCCAGCAGGCCGCCAAAACGCATCATCAGGCCGTTTACGGATAACAATGGCTGGCTCATGCCTGCTCTCCTTTCGCCTGACCTTTTCTCAGTTTCAGTTGCACACGGGTCATCGGCAGCAAGCCTTGAGGACGCCAAATCATCATCAGTACCATCAAACCACCCAGCATCAACATACTGTATTCGTTGAAATCGCGCATCAGCTCGCGGGAAACCACCAGTAGAATCGCCGCCAGGATAACCGCAAACTGCGAACCCATACCGCCCAGTACCACAATCGCCAGCACAAACGCGGATTCCGCGAAGGTGAAGGATTCCGGGCTGACAAAGCCCTGACGTGCGGCAAACAGCGTACCGGCAAAACCGGCAAACGCGGCGCTGATGGTGAACGCGGTCAGTTTGATACGGGTCGGGTTCAGACCCAGAGAGCGACAGGCGATCTCATCTTCACGCAGCGCTTCCCAGGCACGGCCCAGCGGCATACGCAGCAGACGGTTAATCACAAACAGGGTGACCACCACCAGCAGCAGCGCAACCATATAAAGGAAGACAACACGGTCACTGGGGTCATAAGGTACACCAAAGAAGTTGCTGAACGTATCCCAGCCGCCTTCACGTGCGCTACGGCTGAACTCCAGACCGAACAGCGTTGGTTTTGGAATCTGGCTGATCCCGTTCGGACCACCGGTAATTTCGGTATTGTTCAGCAGCAGAATACGGACGATTTCACCGAAACCGAGGGTCACAATCGCCAGATAGTCACCGCGCAAACGCAGTACCGGGAAGCCAAGCAGGAAACCCGCCGCCGACGATACCAGCCCCGCCAGCGGCAGACAGGTCCAGAAACCGAGACCGTAATAGTGGTTCAGCAACGCGAAGGTGTAAGCACCGATCGCATAGAAACCGCCATAACCCAGCACCAGCAGGCCGGACAGACCTACCACCACGTTCAGCCCGAGGCCGAGGATGATGTAAATCATGGTCATGGTGGCGATGTCCACCGTACCGCGAGAGACCACAAACGGCCATGCCACGGCAGCCACCAGCAGGGCCACCAGGAACACCTTCTGCTTCACGGTCGAACCGTCAATCGCCGGCAGGACGAATTTTGGACCCGAAACGTTTTTCAGGGTCTTCTGGTAAACAGGACGCAGCAACTGGAAGAAAAAGACCACTGCGGTGCCAATGAATACCCACTCCCAGCGAATGCTCGCTGCGGTGTTGACCACCAGCTTCGTGCCATCGAGCTCTAACTGCACGCCCATAAAGACGCCCGCCAGCACGAAAAACATGAAGGCGGAGAACAGCGCCATCGCAAAATGCATCGGTTTCATACTTTTTCAACCTCCGGGCGACCCAGGATACCGGTCGGCATCACCAGCAGCACCACGATCAGCAGTGCGAACGCCACTACGTCTTTATATTCCGTACTCAGGTACGCCGAGGAGAGTGCTTCGGTGATGCCCAGAATCAGGCCGCCGATCATCGCACCCGGAATGCTACCGATACCGCCCAGCACCGCTGCGGTAAAGGCCTTCATCCCCGCCATAAAGCCGATATAGGGGTTGATTACGCCATAGAACTGGCCGAGCAGCACGCCCGCCACTGCCGCCATCGCTGCACCGATCACGAAGGTCAGGGCAATCACGCGGTCAGTGTTGATGCCGAGCAGACTCGCCATTTTCAGATCTTCCGAACAAGCGCGGCAGGCGCGACCCATACGGGAATAGCGGATAAACACGGTCAGGGCCAGCATCGACACCAGGGTCACTATCCAGATAACCAACTGCATGGTGGTGATGGTGGCAGCGAAGTTATCACTGCTCCCTACCGTCCACTGGCCGTTAAACAGGCTCGGCAACGCCACGTCACGTGAACCTTCGGTCAGGCTGACATAGTTTTGCAGGAAGATAGACATCCCGATAGCGGAGATAAGTGCAATCAGACGCTTGGAGTTGCGCACCGGGCGATAGGCCACGCGCTCAATACTCCAGCCGTAGGCGCTGGCAATGACGATAGCGCCGACAAAACCTGCGGCAACCAACAGCCATCTGGTGTCGATGCCCATCATCATCAGGGCGGCAATAATCATAAAGGAGACATAGCTGCCGATCATATATACCTCGCCGTGGGCGAAGTTGATCATGCCGATAATGCCGTACACCATGGTGTAACCAATGGCGATCAATGCATAGGTGCTTCCCAGCGTCACGCCGTTAAACATCTGCTGCAAGAAGTAGAGAAACTGCTCGGACATAACGTAACCTTTCTAAACCCGACAAGCCGGGATGTTGAACCCCCACTCTAAATAATTCGAGTTGCAGGAAGGCGGCAAGTTTGTTCATCCCCGGAAGCGTACAAGTCGTACGTGACCGGGGTGGATAAACGCAGCCAACGCATCTGCGGCGCGAAGTATGATGAGTGGTTGCCTTATTTGGCTACCGTGGACGAACCATCGGCATGCCACTGGAAGACTCCGAAATCAAATCCTTTCAAATCGCCTTTCTCATCCCAGTTCAGCGGCCCAATCACGGTTTTAGCTCCGTTAGCTTTTAAATCTTTCACCAGCGCGAGCGGTTCACTGCTGCCAGAACGCTCCATTGCCTGCGCCAGGGACTGTACTGCGGCATAGGTGATCCAGACATACGGACCACTCGGGTCTTTCTTCTCGGCTTTTAACGCGTCGACGATGGCCTGGTTAGCCGGGTCCTGGTCGTAACGCTTCGGCATCGTCACCATCATGCCTTCCGCCGCATCGCCCGCGATATTGGACAGGGATGCGTTACCGACGCCTTCCGGCCCCATAAACTGGGTTTGCAGGCCATTTGCACGGGCCTGACGCAGAATCTGCCCCATTTCCGGGTAATAGCCACCGTAGTAGACAAAATCGATATTTTCTTTCTTCAGACGCGCAACCAGTGCGGAGAAGTCTTTCTCACCGGCGGTAATGCCGTCGAAGAAGACAATATTCGCGCCACCGGATTTGAGGCCTTCCTGAACGGAACGCGCCAGACCTTCACCGTACTGCTGTTTGTCGTGAATGATCGCAATACGCTGCGGTTTAACCGTGCCGAGGATATATTTCGCCGCGGTCGGCCCCTGCGAAGAGTCCAGGCCCGCAGTACGCATAATGTGCTGGTAGCCGCGCTGGGTCAGTTCCGGGTTGGTCGCGCCGGGGGAGATCATCAAAATGCCTTCATCTTCGTAGATGTCAGACGCGGGCTGCGTTGACGATGAGCAGAGATGACCAATAACGTATTTAATACCGTCGTTGACGACTTTATTCGCCACTGCAACGGCTTGTTTCGGGTCACAGGCGTCGTCGTATTCTACAGCGACCAGTTTGTCGCCCTTAACGCCGCCTTTAGCGTTGATATCTTTGATAGCCTGGCGCGCACCGTTGAACTCCATATCGCCCCACTGAGCAATCGGACCGGACATCGCCCCCACAACCGCAACTTTTATATCTTTCGCCATGGCCGCGTGAGACATCGCAAGTACAACAATCCCCGCGATTAATGTCTTCGCGTTCCTTCTCATGCTGAAATCCTCGTTCGTGATGTCGTGTGTAAATATATTGTTTTTTTATGGTTAAAAAGCATTCTGTACTTTTTATAGACAACGCTATTTTTACCAATGCCATGAATGATTTAGCGCAGTTTTTTGGCAAAAACCAGACTAATATCTCTATATTTCATGCGATTAAGCAGAGATAATATTCTGTATTAACCGGGAGATAAACAAAAAAAGTCCAGCCGCTAGCATAAAATAATGGTACAAATAGCGGAATAAATCACTACCTTTCAGTTAAAAATACTGCCTGCTTTTCGATCCCTAATGTTTAAATCTGCCGCAACGCTTGCCTCAAAAGTAATCGCCTGCAAATCGAAATCTAAAAAAGTAACAGCCCGTTTCAGGTGAAATTGTTTACACTGCAATTATCTTTTGAGACATGGACAAGCTGTAAATGAAATTGACCATCATCCGTCTGGTAACCTTTACCGATCAGGATCATATTGATTTAGCTAAAGTCTGGCCGGAGTATTCCCCTGCATCGCTGCACGTTGACGAAACACATCGTATTTATGCGGCACGCTTTAATGACCGCCTGTTAGGCGCGGTTCGCGTGACCCTCAGCGGCACCCAGGCTGCGCTCGACTCACTGCGCGTGCGTGATGTCACCCGCCGCCGCGGCGTTGGCCAATACTTGCTGGAAGAAGTGATCCGCGAGAACCCGTTTGTTACCACCTGGTGGATTACCGAAGCAGGCGTAGAAGACCGAAATATTATGGCGGCCTTCGCCCAGGCAATGGGCTTTACGGCTGAGCAAGATGGCTGGGTAAAAAGCGTGAGCGCCTGAGAAAAGTAGCCCGGATAAGCGTAGCGCATCCGGGAAACTAGCTCTGTGCGGCCTGATGCTCTCACCCCAACCCTCTCCCACGGGGAGAGGGAGCAACCACTAAAAATGGCAACCCTGAGGTTGCCATTTTGCTTTTATTATCGTGCAGATTTGACCAGGAATTTCGTGCTACAAGAAGGCGGCAAAGACGTTAATCCCCGGGAGCTTACATCAGTAAGTGACCGGGGATAACGGATACAGCCAACGCACTTGTGGTGCGAAAGGCGAAGGTCAAATTATTTTGCGTCGGTGGCGGTGCCATCAGCATGCCAGGTGAACACGCCGAACTCAAAGCCTTTCAGGTCACCCTTCTGATCCCAGGACAACGGCCCCATAACGGTCTCAACAGAGTTGCCTTTCAGCCAGGTCGCGATAGCTGCCGGGTCAGAAGACTGGTTCAGGCCAGCGGCCAGAGACTGCAGCGCAGCGTAGGTGGTCCACACGAACGCGCCGCTCGGATCCTGTTTCTTCGCTTTGATCGCGTCTACGATAGGTTTGTTCGCCGGGATCTGGTCGTAGTTTTTCGGTTTGGTCACTAACATACCTTCGGCAGAATCGCCTGCGATGTTAGACAGAGAAACGTTCGCTACGCCTTCCGGGCCCATGAATTTGGTTTGCAGACCGGCAGCACGAGACTGGCGCAGGATCTGGCCCATCTCCGGGTGGTAGCCACCGTAGTAAACGAAGTCGATGTTTTCTTTCTTCAGACGCGCAACCAGCGTGGAGAAGTCTTTCTCGCCAGCGGTGATACCGTCAAAGAACACCACGTTCGCGCCGCCTTTTTTCAGGCCATCCTGTACTGCGCGCGCCAGACCTTCACCGTACTGCTGTTTGTCATGGATAACGGCAATGCGCTGCGGTTTAACGTGTTCCAGAATGTATTTTGCAGCCGTCGGGCCCTGGTCAGAGTCCAGACCGGTGGTACGCAGGGTCAGCTTATAACCACGTGCAGTCAGCTCCGGTGCGGTCGCTGCTGGCGTGATCATCAGAATACCTTCGTCTTCATAGATGTCGGATGCAGGCTGAGTGGAAGAGGAGCACAGGTGACCAATAACGTATTTGATGCCGTCGTTAACCACTTTGTTCGCTACCGCAACTGCTTGTTTTGGGTCACACGCATCATCGTATTTGGTGATAACCAGTTTGTCGCCTTTGATACCGCCTTTCGCGTTGATATCCGCAACAGCTTGCTCAGCGCCAGTAAATTCCTGATCTCCATATTGCGCAACCGGGCCAGACATCGCACCCACGACAGCAACTTTGATATCTTTCGCGAATGCCATGTTGCTCATCGCTAACGCGACACATCCTGCCAGTAACGCTTTACCCTTCATTTTCATCCTGAGATTCCCCATTGTTTATGGTGATTGCATTTGTTGTGATGTTGTTGTTTGACACATTATTTTGCTGGCGGTCATAAACAAAGAATATGATAGTAGTCAGCAGGGATGCTGCCCGTGTCTTAGCAGCATTCTCTGCTAAAACATACCCCATTTTCTGAAATTTGGAACAACAATTTTGAAGGTTATATAACAAGCGGATGACAGTTTGTCAGAAAGCCGCCAGGCGGCGGCTTTCATTCGGCAGGGCAATTAGTGGGTCAGCGACTGGTAGATAATATCCAACGCTTTACGGAACTGAACTTCCGGAATCGTCAGCGGATAGAGGAAGCGAATCACGTTGCCGTAGACACCGCAGCTCAGCAGCAACAGCCCGGCGGCCAGCGCTTTATCCTGCACCTGCTTCGTGAACTCGGCAGACGGCGCGCCCGTTTGCGGGTCGTTGAACTCCACGGCCACCATGGAACCTTGCGCACGGATATCGGCAATATATGCGCACTCGCTCTTCGCTTTCGTCAGCACTTCCACCAGATGTTTGCCCAGATGGTTCGCGCGTTCGCACAGGTTCTCTTCTTCAATCACATCCATTACGGCATGTGCAGCAGCAACGGCCAGTGGGTTACCGGCATAGGTACCGCCTAAACCACCCGGTGCCGGTGCATCCATAACCTCCGCGCGCCCCGCCACCGCAGACAACGGCAGGCCGCCCGCCAGGCTTTTCGCCATGGTGATAAGATCCGGTTTGACACTGTAATGCTCCACCGCAAAAAGTTTACCGGTACGCGCAAAGCCGGACTGCACTTCATCGGTAATCAGCAAAATACCGTGGCTATCGCACAGCTTACGCAGCGCCTGCATAAAATCATCAGGGGCGATATTAAAACCACCTTCGCCCTGCACAGGCTCAAGCAGGATAGCCGCCACCTGATCGGCTGCGATATCCGCTTTGAAAATACGATCCAGGCTTTTCATCGCGTCTTCGGTGCTGACGCCATGCAGCGCGTTCGGGAACTGCGCATGGAAAATGGAGCCAGGGAACGGGCCAAAGCCAATTTTATACGGTGCTACTTTCCCGGTCAGCGCCATGGTCATATAGGTACGACCGTGAAAACCGCCGCCAAAGGTAATGATGCCAGGACGTTTGGTGTAGGCGCGGGCAATTTTTACCGCGTTTTCCAGCGCTTCTGCCCCAGTCGAGAAAAAGGCCGTTTTGGCCTGGCCGTCTACCGGCACACGTTCGTTAATGCGTTCCGCCAGCGAGACATAGCTTTCGTACGGGACAATCTGATAGGCCGTATGGGTAAACGCCTGCAGCTGTTTTTCCACCGCTGCGACGATTTTTGGGTGACGATGCCCGGTATTGAGCACCGCGATCCCGGCGGCGAAATCAATGACCTCGTTGCCTTCCACATCCCACAGCGTCGCGTTTTCTGCTTTCTCAGCATAGAAACCACACATCACGCCAATACCGCGCGGTGTCGCCTGTAAACGGCGTTGATGTAATTCGTTATTCTTCACCTTAAACTCCCCCGTCATTGATTCATTTCGCAGCAACCACCTTTTGCAACAATGACACAAGCGGTCCTATAATCGAGTACCAGTTTTGAATAATTAAGGGATCCAATTTGCGTTCGCTTGTGTGTGATTTACTGCAGTTGCGTCTGGACGAACAAACCGGAGGCAAACTGCATAAGAAATTATATAACGCGATTCGCCTGTCGATCCTCGAAGGGAGCCTGCCGCCGCAAAGTCGCCTGCCACCGAGCCGGGATTTGGCGGCGGAACTTCACCTGTCGCGCAATACGGTGCTGACGGTTTACGAGCAGCTTCTGGCAGAGGGGTATGTGGTTTCCCGTGCGGGAAGCGGTACTTTTGTGGCACAGACTGTGCCGGACAGCTTGCTTTCGGCCCCCCTCTCTCCAGCAGGAAATGGTACCGGCGATCTTCCGTCTCATCTTTCGACACGTGGCCAGGTGCTGTTGCAAAAAAGCAGCGCCAGCCCGCGCCAGTGGGGAGCATTCTTACCCGGCGTGCCCGATGTCAGCGCCTTTCCCCACGCCCTGTTTCGCAAAATCCAGGCGCGAATCAGCCGCAAACCACAGGCCAGCCAACTCTCTTACAGTAATGCCGGCGGCAGCCTGGCCTTACAGCAGGCCCTGGTGGAATATCTGCGCGTCACCCGTTCCGTGCGCTGTAGCGCAGAGCAAATCCTGATAACCGAAGGCATCCACCAGGCCATCGATCTGGTCTCACGTATGCTGTGTAATCCCGGCGATAGTGCGTGGATTGAAGAACCGGCCTACTGGGGAATTCGTAACGTATTGACGATGAACGGCGTCGAACTGCAGGCGAGCGACGTCGATCTTTCCGGTATGAACCCACCGGAAACCGGGGACACGCCACCGAGGTTGATTTTCGTCACTCCCTCTCATCAGTATCCGCTGGGCTGCGTGATGAGTCTGGAGCGACGTCAACGCCTGCTGGCACTCGCCCGGCAGACGAGAAGCTGGATTGTTGAGGATGATTACGACAGCGAATTTCGTTTTTCCGGCCAGCCGATCCCCGCACTACAGGGGCTGGTTGATGACGCACCGGTTATTTACACCGGGACATTCAGCAAAACGCTCTATCCCGGACTGCGTCTGGGGTATCTGGTGTTGCCACGCCCATTGATGCAGGCCCTGAAAACGGCACATGCGGAATTGTATCGCGGCGGACGTTTACTGGATCAGGAAGCGCTGGCGCAGTTTATTACCGAAGGACACTACACGGCGCATATCCGGCGGATGCGTCTGCTCTATGCCCGCCGTCGCGCCCGGCTGGCGAGCCTTATCATCGATGCGCTGGGTAAAGAGGCGCTGAGTGAATATAACGACAATGCCGGGCTGCACCTGGTGCTCTCACTGCCTACGGAGTGTGATGATGTTGCGCTTTCCCGACGTGCGAACGAGCGCGGGATTCTGGTGCGGGCGTTGTCGCGGTATTACTCTGGCGACAAGCCGTTGAAAGGTCTGCTGATGGGGTTTGCTGCGATGGAAGAAGAAGAGATGGAATCGGCGTTTACGATTTTGCTGGCCTGTCTGATCCCGGATGCGGCGTCGCCTTATCCGGGCTACGTAGATCGCGCCTCGCTCAACAACCCAACCCTGAAAACAAAACCCTGAGCCCCAGAAAACAAAAAGCCGGGTAGCTCTCGCTGACCCGGCCCATCATTTAACGCACAGACTTACGCTTCGATTGCGGCACGCAGTTTCTTCATCGCGTTCTTTTCCAGCTGACGCACACGTTCAGCGGAAACACCATATCGATCTGCCAGTTCCTGCAGCGTTGTTTTGTTCTCTTCGTCCAACCAGCGTGCGCGGATAATCGCCTGGCTACGCTCGTCAAGACCTTGCATCGCATCCGTCAGCTTGTTAGCAGCCTGCTCTTCCCAGTTATCGTCTTCGATGCCATCGGCAAAGTTAGACGATTTATCCTGCAGATAGAGTACCGGTGCCATTGGCTGGCTATCGGAAGATTCATCATCAGGCGACATATCGAAAGTCATGTCCTGCGCCGCCATACGTGATTCCATTTCACGCACGTCTTTGCTGGTCACGCCCAGTTCACGAGCAACCATTTCCACTTCGTCCTGGTTAAACCAGCCCAGACGCTGCTTGGTTTTACGCAGGTTAAAGAACAGCTTACGCTGTGCTTTGGTAGTGGCGACTTTCACGATACGCCAGTTACGCAGCACGTACTCGTGAATCTCTGCTTTAATCCAGTGCACGGCGAAAGAGACGAGGCGCACACCCACTTCCGGGTTGAAGCGACGCACGGCTTTCATCAGGCCGATATTGCCTTCCTGGATCAGATCCGCCTGCGGCAGACCGTAGCCCGAATAGTTACGAGCAACATGAACAACAAAGCGCAGGTGGGACAGGATCAGCGTCTTAGCTGCTTCCAGATCGCCCTGGTAATGCAGCTTTTCAGCCAGTGCCCTTTCTTCATCAGCCGTCAACATCGGCCATGCGTTCGCAGCCCGGACGTAAGATTCCAGGTTACCAACAGGGGCTAAAGCTAAAGATTGCATTTCTTTGGTCATTCAAATCCTCTCAATTTTACATCCGACTGGCGGCGGTCTGTCCCCATCAGGCAACAAACATGCCAGCGTTAATGAGCAACGAGAATATCATTCACTCTTGTATCAGACAGTGATTTTATCCACAAGTTCCAGGCTGGATTGTGAATAGATTGCGCACAAAATGTGACACAAGGATGAAAAACCGCGGCAAGGGAAAGGAGATATTCTTTATACGCTTTCCCTGCGACGGGAATACTGCATTGCAGGGAAAGAGTATATCAGACTTTTTTTATTGCGGAGTAAAGTGACGTAAATGTTGCACAGTGGCAAGCCAGGCGGCAATCCAGCCAATCATGGAGCACACCAGCAGCAACAGCAGACACTCATCAAACGACAGGCCGCTCAGGTCGAACTTGGTCCCGAACACCTGCGCCACCTCGCTTACCGCAGAGGAGAGCCGCAGCACCAGAATCTCAGAGAGAATCAGCGACAGGAACGCACCGCTAAAGCCCAGCAACGCTCCACCGTAGAGGAAAGGACGCAGGATAAAGCCATCCGTTGCACCGATCAGTTTCTGCACGTTGATGGTATCGCGACGGGCGAAAATACTCAGACGCACGCTGTTGCCGATAACCAGGAACACCGCGGCGACCATCAGCAAACCAATCATTGCAGATACCCGGCCAACCAGCCCGGTCAGCGCCGCAAGACGGGCAAACCAGCTGTCGTCCATCCGCACTTCATCAATACCGTGCAGCTTCGAAATACGGTCACGCAGGGTGTTTAGCGACTCGGTACCCTGGAAATCCAGTTTGGGAATCACCACCGCCACCGCGGGCAGCGGGTTCTCTTCGAGCATATCCAGCGCACCGCCAAAACCTGACCAGTTGCGGAACTCGCCGAGCGCATCATCGCGGGAAAGGTAGTTCACCTTCTCCACGCCCTGCTCCGCCTGGAGCTGGCCCACCACCTGTGCCGCCGCGTCGTCATCCAGCGCCTTATCGAAATAGACGGTGATCTGCGGAGACGGGTAATACTGCGAGGCCGCCTGGTTAACGTTTTTGTACACCATGTAGCAGACGCTAGGCAGCGTCAGCGAAATGGCGATCACCATCACCGTCAGGAACGTAGCAAAAGGCTTGCTTTTCAGGTCTTGTAACGCCCCCTGGAAGGCATAACGCACCTGCTCGTTAAAGACGTTGGTTTTTCGCGAACTGGCTTTCGGTGCCCCTTTACCACGACGCGTCGTGTTACGGCCTGCGTCACCGGCACCGCTTGCCGACTTACGAAAACGATCCAGTTTGCTGCCAAATTGCCGGATTTGATTCAATGCATCACGCTTATTCACCCGCCAGGCCTCCATGCAAATGGCCATCGCTCAGGGTCAGCAAGCGGTACGAACGCCGGGAAATCAGCCCCAGGTCGTGCGTCGCCATCAATACGGTGACCCCAACGCGATTGAACTCCTCAAACAGACGTAAAATCCCTTCCGAAAGGGCGTCGTCCAGGTTACCGGTGGGTTCGTCCGCCAGGAGTACCGCAGGTTTGTTCACCACGGCGCGGGCAATGCCCACGCGCTGTTGTTCACCACCTGACAGCTGAATCGGAAAACTTTTCGCTTTGTCGAGCAGGCCCACCTTATCCAGTGCCGCAGAAACACGGCGACGGATGTCATCGCCACTGGCCCCTGCGATGATCAACGGGATCGCCACGTTGTCATACACTGTTCGGTCCATCAGCAGATGGTGATCCTGGAAAATCATGCCGATCTGCCGACGCAGAAACGGCACTTCACGGTTTTTCAGACGCGAAATATCGTGCCCGCCAAACAAGATTTTCCCGGCGCTTGGCCGCTCAATGCCACAGATAAGCTTGAGCAGGGTACTTTTCCCTGCGCCGGAGTGGCCGGTCAGAAAGGCCATCTCGCCCGGTTGCAGGTGGAATGTCACCCCCTGCAACGCTTGTCTCCCGCCGAGATAGGCTTTGCTGACGTGTTCAAAGCGAATCATTGTTAATCCTCTCGGGCAAAAAGTGCCTCTATAAAATCGCCCGCATTAAACGGACGCAGATCCTCAATACGTTCGCCGACCCCGATGTAACGGATAGGAATGCCAAACTGATCCGCTACCGAGAAAATCACACCGCCTTTCGCCGTACCGTCCAGCTTAGTCAGGGTGATACCCGTCAGGCCGACTGCTTCATGGAACAGTTTGGCCTGGCTTACCGCATTCTGCCCGGTGCTGGCATCGATGGTCAGCATCACTTCATGCGGCGCGTCTTCGTCCAGCTTTTTCATCACGCGGACAATCTTTTTCAACTCTTCCATCAGGTGCGCTTTATTCTGCAAGCGCCCGGCGGTATCGGCGATGAGCACATCCACATGGCGCGCTTTCGCGGCCTGGATAGCATCGAAAATCACCGAAGCAGAGTCGGCCCCCGTGTGCTGGGCGATAACCGGAATATTGTTACGCTGCCCCCAAACCTGCAACTGCTCAACCGCGGCGGCACGGAAGGTATCACCTGCGGCCAGCATCACTGATTTGCCCTGCTGTTCGAACTGACGCGCGAGCTTGCCAATCGTCGTCGTTTTACCCACGCCGTTAACGCCAACCATCAGCATAACAAACGGTGTTTTGCCTTCAACATTAAGCGGTTCATCGACTTTGGCAAGGATGTCACCCATCTCTTCTTTGAGCAAACCATAGAGTGCTTCGGCATCGCGCAGTTGTTTACGCGACGCGCCTTCCGTCAGATTGGTAATGATTTTACGCGTGGTTTCCACCCCGACGTCGGCAATCAATAACTGCTCTTCCAGCTCTTCGAAGAGATCATCGTCGATTTTTTTGCCGCGGAACAGACTGATAAATCCGGAACCGAGATTTTCTTTGGTTTTCAGCAGGCTGCGTTTCAGTCGTGCAAAGAAACCTTCTTTCGTCGGCTTCTCCTGTTCAGCAACGGCCTCTTCTTCCGGTTCATCGATTTCTTCAACCGGCACCACCACCAGCGCGTCTTCAGCCGCGTCTGCGGCCAGCGCCTGAGCTTCCAGCTCTTCATCGCTCAGCGGTGCGTCTTCGTCGACAGGCTCCTGCTCCGGCAGCCACTCTTCCTCGACAATCTCCGGCTCAGTTACCTCTTCCGGCAGAGGCAGCTCTTCGCGTGCTACCACTTCGGGTTGTGGTTCTTCCGCTATTTCAGGCTGTGGTTCTTCCTCGACTGGCTGCGGCGTTTCGCTTTCAACCAGCTGTTCGGTAACCTCAACGACCTCTTCGGCAAAGGTTTCGCTCTCTTCCTGGGAATGCGGCTGCTGCGTTTCGGCTGCCTGCTCCGCTTCTTTTTCTTCTTTTACCTGATCTTTTTGCCCAAAGCCCAGCCAGGAAAAAAAGCCACGTTTCTTCTCATCTGCCATTTGCGACTACACTCCTCGCGGTTTATTCATGGCGCAGCCCGTACTGGCACAACAGGGCTGAAAATTAGGGTTAATTAGAGAGATAGTCTATCACTTTCCTTAACTCGCATCACCGCCTGCGGATTAAGGTTTCGCCCCGTGCCGCACGCCGTTAGAATAGCAGGCCGAAATGATGAGCAAAGCGATGACCATGAAGAAACCCAATCGAACCGCCACCGGCCAGATACGTATAATCGGCGGGCAATGGCGCGGACGTAAACTCCCCGTGCCGGACAGCCCCGGCCTGCGCCCGACAACTGACCGTGTGCGCGAGACCCTGTTTAACTGGCTGGCGCCGTCCATGGTCGACGCACATTGCCTCGACTGCTTCGCCGGCAGCGGCGCGCTGGGCCTGGAAGCGCTTTCCCGCTACGCGGCCAGCGCCACGCTTCTGGAGATGGAACGCGGCGTCGCGCAGCAGTTGCAGCAAAACCTGGCGACGTTGAAAGCAACCAACGGCAAGGTGGTGACCGGCAATGCCCTGGCGTTTCTCGCCCAAAGTGGCACTCCGCACAACATCGTGTTTGTCGATCCACCGTTTCGCAAAGGCATGCTCGAAGAGACCTTCACCCTACTGGAAAACAACGGCTGGCTGGCCGATGGCGCGCTAATCTATGTAGAAAGCGAAGTGGAAAATGGCCTGCCGCCGGTCCCTGCAAGCTGGAGCCTGTATCGGGAGAAAGTCGCTGGACAGGTCACCTACCGCTTATATCAGCGTGAATCACAAGGAGAGGACGATGAACATACTGATTAATCTGGGACGGCTGTTAATGCTCTTTGTCTGGGCTTTTTTGATCTTTAATTTATTTGTACCTTTTAAGTATCCAGCAAACATCTTTGTTAACGTAGCCCTCATTTTCACCGTGTTTATGCACGCGATTCAGGCAACGATGATGAAAAAAACACTGCCGAAAGACGGCCCGCAGATGACGCGATTCGAGGAGTTTCGCATCTTCGTCTTCGGCGTGTTCGAACTGCTTATCTGGCTAAAGAGACTGAAAGCAAAAAAATAAAAGCACTTTTTTAAGATTCCCCTGTCTTCTGTAACATTGTCATTCACCTGCCGCGACCACTAAACTCATGAGTAGAGCCGTGGGCATGGTGCTCGCGATACAATAACGGATTCAGGGACTTAATATGCTTTGGTCATTTATTGCTGTCTGTTTTTCCGCCTGGCTGTATGTAGACGCATCCTATCGTGGGCCTGCCTGGCAGCGTTGGGTATTTAAACCTGTCACGCTGCTGCTGTTGTTATTACTGGCCTGGCAAGCCCCGATGTTTGATGCCATCAGCTACCTGGTTCTCGCCGGGCTGTGCGCCTCGCTGATTGGCGATGCCCTAACCTTACTGCCACGTCAGCAACTGCTCTACGCAATCGGCGCGTTCTTCCTCGCACACTTGCTCTACACCATCTATTTCGCCACCCAGATGTCGCTCTCTTTCTTCTGGCCATTGCCGGTCGTGCTGTTGGTGGTTGGCGCTCTGCTGATCGCGGTGATCTGGTCGCGCCTTGAAGAGATGCGTTTGCCTGTCTGTACCTTTATTGCCATGACGCTGGTAATGGTCTGGCTGGCAGGTGAGCTGTGGTTCTTCCGTCCCACCAGCCCGGCGCTGTCTGCATTTGTTGGCGCGGCGCTACTGCTGATCGGCAACGTTGTCTGGCTGGGTAGCCACTACCGCCGCCGCTTCCGCGCCGATACCGCCATCTCTGCTGCCTGCTATTTTGCCGGGCACTTTTTGATCGTGCGTTCGCTGTACATTTAAAACGCTTGACTCTGGAGTCGACTCCAGAGTGTATCCTCCGGTTAATGAGAAAATTATCATTCACCGGAGGATGTCATGACACCCCTCGACAATAAAAAATCGCCGCAGTTTGCGGCCATGAAGCTTCGCCCGTTGCCGGAGAAAGCCGCACCCTGCGCGTGTGATATCCCCTGTGAAACGCCGGACGCGTCTGTCGAAAGCGCCAGCGGTGAACGCTACAGTTGGCTGGTCACGGGGATGGACTGCGCGGCCTGCGCCCGCAAAGTGGAAAACGCCGTCCGCCAGATAGCCGGGGTAAACCAGGTTCAGGTCGCCTTCGCCACCGAAAAGCTCACGGTGGTTGCCGATAACGACATTCGCCAGCAGGTGGAACATGCCGTTAAGCAGGCCGGGTACGCTGTGCATGACGAGAACACCCCCAAAGAAGCCGCCCCGTCGCGCTGGCAGGAAAATATGCCGCTTCTGATGCTGATTGTGCTGATGGGTATCAGCTGGCTGCTGGAGCAGTTTAACCATCCGCTGGGCCAGACGGCCTTTATCGTGACCACGCTGGTCGGGCTCTACCCCATCGCGCGCCAGGCTCTGCGCCTGATGCATAGCGGCAGCTGGTTTGCCATCGAAACGCTGATGAGCGTTGCCGCCGTGGGTGCGCTGTTTATCGGTGCGACGGCCGAAGCCGCCATGGTACTGCTGCTGTTTATGGTGGGCGAGCGGCTTGAAGGCTGGGCAGCCAGTCGTGCCAGAAAAGGGGTAAGCGCACTAATGGCGCTTAAGCCCGACACCGCCACGCGCCTTCACGAAGGTGTGCGTCAGACGGTCACCGCACAGGAATTGCGCCCCGGCGATGTGATTGAAGTCCCGGCAGGCGGGCGCTTACCGGCGGATGGCAAGCTACTGACACCGTTCGCCAGCTTTGATGAAAGCGCGCTCACCGGGGAATCTCTGCCCGTCGAACACAGCAACGGCGACAGCATTCCCGCAGGCGCAACCAGCGTTGACCGTCTGATAACGCTGGAGGTGGTGTCCCGCCCCGGCGAAAGCGCTATTGACCGGATCCTGAAACTGATTGAAGAAGCCGAAGAACGGCGCGCGCCCATTGAGCGCTTTATCGACAGATTTAGCCGGATTTATACCCCGGTGATTATGGCTGTCGCTCTGCTGGTTGCCGTTCTGCCACCATTGCTGTTCTCGGCAAGCTGGCTGGAATGGATCTACAAAGGGCTGGCGCTGCTGCTGATTGGCTGCCCCTGCGCGCTGGTTATCTCCACGCCTGCGGCCATTACCTCTGGCCTGGCCGCTGCGGCTCGCCGTGGGGCGCTGATTAAAGGCGGTGCGGCGCTGGAACAGCTGGGCCGTATTCAGCAGGTGGCGTTTGATAAAACCGGCACACTGACCGTCGGGAAACCGCAGGTTGTCGGCGTACGACCACTGGACGGGGTTAACGAGGAGACACTGCTGGCTTTGAGCGCCGCCGTGGAACAGGGCTCTACCCATCCGCTGGCGCAGGCCATCATACGGGAAGCGCTGGCGCGTGAACTTGTCCTGCCAGACGCAACGGAACAGCGCACGCTGACCGGCAGAGGGATTGAAGCGCAGGTTTCAGGCCAACACATCCGCCTGAGCGCGCCGGATAAGCTGCCGCCAGAGGTGCTGGATGCCACGCTGCTGGCCGATATCAACGCACGTGAAAGCCAGGGTGAAACGGTGATTGTCACATTGCGCGATGGCGTTGTTATCGGCTCCTTGTCGCTGCGCGATACTCTGCGTGACGATGCGCGGGAAGCGGTCGCCGCGCTGCGTAATCTGGGGGTACAGGGAGTGATGTTAACCGGCGATAACCCACGAGCAGCCGCCGCCATCGCCGGGGAGTTGCAGATGGATTTCCGCGCCGGGTTGCTGCCGGAAGATAAGGTAAATGCGGTTACGGCGCTCAATCAGGCCTCGCCGCTGGCGATGATTGGCGACGGCATCAACGATGCCCCGGCGATGAAAGCCGCGACGATCGGTATTGCGATGGGCAGCGGAACGGACGTGGCGCTGGAAACCGCCGATGCGGCCTTAACCCACAACCGGCTCGGCGGGCTGGCGCAGATGATCCATCTGGCCCGCGCGACGCAGGCCAATATCCGCCAGAACATTGGTATTGCTCTGGGGCTGAAAGCGATTTTCCTGGTGACAACGTTGCTGGGGATAACAGGATTGTGGCTGGCAGTGCTGGCGGACACCGGCGCGACGGTGCTGGTGACGGCAAATGCGCTGCGGTTACTGCGCAAAGGGTGAATGGTGCGGCCTGATGCCCTCACCCCGGCCCTCTCCCACGGGGAGAGGGAGAAAACCCACCGCAAGTCTTTATGACCGAGAACAGTCGTAGCCCGGATAAGGCGCTTGCGCCACCATCCGGAAATTTGCACCATCAAAAGGGAGAATAAAATACGGCTCGATCGGTCCCCTCTCCATTAAGGGAGAGGGTTAGGTGAGGGGGAAATGCACGCACTCACGCACCGCTCCCCCCCAACACGGTCACTGCCCTTTACGCACCAGATAGCGGTATGGCAGCGACTCGGTCTCATGTGCAACCAGCTCATGCTCCATAAAACGGCAGAAGCCAGGAATATCGCGGGTCGTGGCCGGATCGTCAGCAATCACCAGTAAGGTTTCGCCAGGCTGCATATTGCGCACGGTCTTACGCACCATCATCACCGGTTCCGGGCAGCGCAGGCCCTGCGCGTCCAGCGTATGGTCGGCGGTAGTAAAGGGGTCGGTCATCTTCATCTCACACGGGAAAAAACGGCATTAGTTTACGCTGCCCATTTTGTGACGCAAGCCAGGTTAACGATTGCGTTAAAAATAACCATTGCATCAACTGAGTGTTGCAGTATCATTCTGCGGCTTTGCACAGTATCAACACGCGTTATTGGCGCAGTCAGTTTGATTGAGGCCAGCGCACAGCAACCGGAGCGTACACAGAGTACGTGAGGATTGCGAGCACTGCCCGATGTCAAATTGGTAAATAAAATAGCGTGTTAAATATTTATTGGGTTCCCTCACCCCAACTATAAAAAGGTCATCTATGACGCAGTTTTCACAAACTCAGCGCATGAAAGCGCTGTTCTGGCTATCCCTTTTCCACCTGCTGGTGATCACCTCCAGTAACTATCTGGTGCAGCTGCCGGTCAGCATTTTCGGCTTCCACACCACCTGGGGCGCATTCAGTTTCCCGTTTATCTTCCTTGCGACAGATTTGACCGTGCGTATCTTTGGCGCGCCGCTCGCCCGACGGATTATTTTCGCCGTGATGGTGCCTGCGCTGGTCATCTCCTACGGTATCTCGTCGCTGTTTTACATGGGAAGCTGGCAGGGCTTTGAAGCACTGACCCATTTCAACCTGTTCGTGGCCCGTATCGCCACCGCCAGCTTTATGGCTTACGCGCTGGGGCAGATCCTCGACGTGCATGTCTTTAACCGCCTGCGCCAGAACAAGCGCTGGTGGCTTGCTCCGGCGGCGTCCACCGTGTTTGGCAACGCCAGCGACACTCTCGCGTTCTTCTTTATCGCCTTCTGGCACAGCCCGGATGCCTTTATGGCTGCACACTGGATGGAAATCGCACTGGTCGACTTCGCCTTTAAGGTCATTATCAGCATTGCGTTCTTCCTGCCGATGTACGGTGTGTTGTTGAATATGTTGCTGAAAAGGCTGGCAGACAAATCTGAAATATCGGCGTTACAGGCCAGTTAAGAGTACGCGTTGTCAGTTGTGGTAAGATGTGCCGCATGAGCCGTTATGGCTGTTTATCGAAAGGAAGAAGTCAATGCGCAATCTGGTTAAATATGTCGGTATTGGCCTGCTGGTAATGGGTCTGGCGGCCTGCGACAACAGCGACAGCACGAAAGCACCCGCGCAGGGTGCCTCAGCAGAAAGCAACGCCTCCGGTCAGCCGGTGACGCTGCTCGATGGCAAACTCAGCTTCTCGCTGCCCGCTGAGATGACCAATCAGAGTGGAAAACTGGGTACGCAGTCCAACAACATGCACGTCTATTCTGACTCAACCGGTCAGAGAGCGGTCATCGTGATTGTAGGCGACGATACACAAGAAGATCTGGATACGCTGGCAAAACGTCTGGAAGACCAACAGCGCAGCCGCGACCCGCAGTTGCAGGTCGTCACCAACAAATCCATTGAGCTGAAAGGCCAGAAACTGCAGCAGCTCGACAGCATTATCTCCGCCAAAGGTCAGACCGCCTGGTCTACCGTGGTGCTGGGGAAAGTGGATAACAAACTGCTGACCCTGCAGGTGACGCTGCCGGCAGATAACCAGCAGCAGGCACAGACCGCAGCGGAAAACATTGTTAACACGCTGGTCATCAAATAATCAGGAAGCGGCCTCGACAAGAGGCCGTTTTTTTAGCCATACCGTCAGCACCATCGCCCCCGCTACCAGCAATGCCGTCAGCAGATAGACCATCGAAACCCCCGTCCAGCTCATCAGCAAACCAGCAACTGGCCCGGTAATCCCCAGCGACATATCCATAAACACCGTATACGTGCCCAGTGCTGCACCCTGGTTGTGTTGCGGCACGGCTTTCACCGCCACCACGCCCAGCGCCGGGAACACCAGCGAGAAACCAGCCCCCGTCAATAGCACCCCGGCTTTCGCTATCCATGGTGAATCGGCAACGCCCACCAGCACCAGCCCCACGATTTCCACCGCAAAACAGACCAGCGCCACATTCAGGCCACCAAAACGATTGATGCTGCCAGGGAAAACCAGACGTGCGCCAACGAAAGCCAGGCTAAACAGCGTCAGGGCGAATGCCGCGCCATCCCAACCTTTGGCGGCATAGAAGAAGGTGATGAAGGTGGCGATAACGCCAAACCCAACGGTACCCAGCGCCAGACCCATGCCATACAGCCACACGCGCCCCAGCACCGCCCGGAACGGCAGCGGCTTGCCTTTGCTGGCTTTAACCTCCGCACGGGGCAGCGCACAGACAAGCGCAATGAACACCACCGCCATGATAAACCAGCCCAAACCGCTCAGCCCGGCGTAGGTGTAGCAAACCACGCCAAGCGGCGCGCCAAGCGCCATCGCGCCATAGGTAGCGATACCATTCCAGGAAATAACGCGGGCGATATGCAGCGAACCAACCACCCCCACGCCCCAGAGCATCGACCCGGTGCCGGTAAAACTTTGCCCGACACCCAGAATCACGCGCCCCAGGCACAGCAGCACCAGGCTTAACAACGGCGACGCACTTTGCAGGTCCGCCAGCCAGTAACACAGGCCACAGAGAAACGCGCCAACCAGGCCAAAGACCACCACTTTTTTCGGTCCCAGCGAGTCGGCATAACGTCCTGCGTGCGGGCGGCTTATTAGCGTGGCGAAGTATTGCAAACTGATCACCAGCCCCGCCCAGAAGGCGCTGTAACCCAGGTTGTCATGCACGTAACCGGGCAATACCGCCAGCGGCAGACCAATAGTGAGATAGCTTGCGAAGTTAAAGATAACGACGGACAGAATCCGCAGATTGAGACGCAATCCGCTTAGCGCCGGTTCAGCGGCTTGTTCGGGCATGTGGGGTCACCAGATATTCACAACGATGTTTCACTATTACCACGTCACGACAGGAAAATCAGCAAGCAGATTAAGAATATCTGCCTCAGGCGAAGCGCCCGCCAATAGCTACACTTAGCCTACACTTAGCGGGCGGTATACAAAAAGGAATTGCCCATGACTCAACCCCAGCCCGATCGTGCGGGTTTACACATTCTTCTTAAACTGGCCTCATTGGTCATTATTCTGGCCGGCATCCATGCGGCCGCCGACATCATTGTCCAGCTCTTGCTGGCGCTCTTTTTCGCGATTGTACTTAACCCGCTGGTCACCTGGTTTATTCGCCGGGGATTAAAGCGACCCGCAGCCATTGCCATTGTGGTGGTGGTGATGCTGATCTTCCTCACCGCGCTGGTTGGCGTGCTGGCCGCATCGGTGAATGACTTTATGACCCTGCTCCCGAAATACAACCGTGAGTTCACGCGTAAGTTTCTCCAGCTCCAGGACGCGCTCCCCTTCCTGCACCTGCACATATCGCCAGAGCGTATGCTGCAACGGATGGACTCCGACCGACTGATGAGCTTTGCCACCGCGCTGATGACCCAGTTATCAAACGCCATGGCAAGCATTGTTTTGCTGCTCATGACGCTCATCTTTATGCTCTTCGAAGTGCGCCATGTGCCGTACAAACTGCGTTTTGCCCTGAACAACCCGCAAATCCATATCGCCGGTCTGCACCGGGCGCTGAAAGGGGTTTCCCACTATCTGGCGCTGAAAACGCTGCTGAGCTTATGGACGGGGGTGATTGTCTGGGCGGGGCTGGCCATTATGGATGTGCAGTTCGCGCTGATTTGGGGGGTGCTGGCGTTTCTGCTCAACTACGTGCCTAACATCGGTTCGGTCATTTCGGCCATTCCGCCGATGATTCAGGCGTTGCTATTTAACGGTATGTATGAATGTCTGCTGGTCGGCGGCCTGTTCCTGGTCGTGCATATGATTATCGGCAATATTCTGGAACCGAAGATGATGGGTCACCGGCTGGGCATGTCGACCCTGGTGGTATTTCTGTCGTTGCTGATATGGGGATGGCTGCTGGGTCCGGTGGGGATGCTGCTTTCCGTGCCGCTGACCAGCGTGTGTAAAATCTGGATGGAAACCACCGCTGGCGGCAGCAAGCTGGCGATTTTGCTTGGCCCTGGCAGGCCGAAAAGCCGCCTGCCAGGGTAGCCTGCCTTAACGCAGGTTATTCGGGAAATCCGCCGGAAGCTCACTAGCGGCGCAGGCGATGACGCTGTCATTGTCTGCGCCACAGTCACGTACAAAGGTGATAGTCGCAAACTCATCAATCACTTCGGTCGGGTACGCCGGGCCAGCCGCACGATAAGATTCCATCAGCGGAATATGATCGTTCTGGAAGCAGACGGTTTTTTCCGGATTGTTGATCACCCAACGCGGGAAGAAGATCGTGCCATGGAACAGACGATCGCCGAGGTTAACGATCAGGCTAACGTCGGTACCGGTCGGTTCGGTCCAGGAGATTTTGTAGATGCTTTCCCCCACACGCACAATGTACGCCTGCTGGTTTTTCACCCAACGGTTTGCCACGATACCGCTGTGAATACGGTAATCCAGGGTGGTGGCGTTTTTCACATAAATCTCGTAATTCCAGCCGTTATCGTAGGTATAAACCAGATGTTTGCCGACGAAACCGCTCAGGTCATGTTTATCAAAGCTGCTCATAACTCTTCTCCTCTTAATCGATGAGGAGATCGTACTGCTTCAAAAAATGAATGAATAACGCTATGTTTGAATCAAATTCATTCATTTTTTAGATGTGTTATGCACAAAACAACGCTGGAACAATGGTCGCTGCTGCAAAAAGTGGTGGAGCTGGGCAGTTTTGCGAAGGCTGCAGAAGAGACGCATCGCAGCCAGTCTTCCGTCAGCTACAACCTGAGCCTGCTGCAAGAACGTCTGGGGGTGGCATTGCTGAAGCAGGAGGGGCGTCGCGCCGTCCTGACACCCTCGGGCGAGCTGCTCCTCAGTCAGGTCAAACCGCTGCTGAAAGCCTTTGATTATGTGGAAACCCGCGCCGCCACGCTGCGTAACGGTCTGCGCACACGCCTGGACCTGGTGGTCGACAGCATCTTTCCGCGTTCGCGCCTGTTCGCCATTTTGCGTCAGTTCCAGCAGCGCTATCCGCAAACCCAGGTGCATCTGACCGAAGTGCTGGAAAACGCCTCTGTGGAACGCCCCGCCCACGCCGAAGCCGACGTGCTGGTGCTCACCCGCCGCCAGGACATGACCGGGCGCGGCGAATGGCTGATGAATATCGACTTTGTCGCCGTCGCCCATCGGGATCATCCGCTGCGTGCTGAAACGGCGATTACCGATGATATCCTCGCCGCCTGGCCGCTGATTCGCATCGCCGATCGGGAAAACCGCCTGCCGCAGGAGAGCGGTGAGTCATGGACTTTTTCCACCATCGATGCCGCCGTGGAAGCGGTGCAGTATCAGGTGGGTTACGGCTGGCTGCCGGAAGAGCGCATTGGGCCACTGCTTGCCAGCGGCGTACTGAAAATCCTGCCCTTAAGCCACGGCTCGCGCCGCGCAACGCCGCTGCATCTGATTGTGAAAAAAGATTTGATGCCGCTGGATGAACAGGTAGAAACGCTGCTGCAACTGTTCAAAACCCAGTAGCCAACGGCGGGCAATAAAGGAGTATTTCTCCGACAGGCGTTTACTTTCGCCAACGCTGTATACTCTAATATATATCGCTTTTTCCCTTTTCCCCTTAGAGCGATAACCATGACCCATAATCTAAAACGTATTGCGTTGGGTGCCGTGCTAGCCTGTGCCACACTTTTCACCCTCCCTTCTGCGATGGCAGACCGCACCATCACCGACCAGCTTGGACGCCTGGTCACCCTGCCTGACCACGTCACCCGCGCGGTGGTGTTACAACACCAGACCCTGAATCTCCTGGTCCAACTCAACGCCGCTGACGACGTGGTGGGCGTGCTGAGCAGTTGGAAAAAACAGCTCGGGCCGGAGTTCGCGCGCTTTATGCCGGGCATTGAAAAACTGGCCACGCCGGGCGATCTGACGCAGGTGAACATTGAAAGCCTACTGGCCCTGCATCCGCAGGTGGTGTTTATCGCCAACTACGCCCCGGCGGATATGATCCAGCAGATTGAAAACGCCGGTGTGCCGGTTGTCGCAGTCTCCCTGCGTGAAGACGCAGCGGGCGAGAAAAACAAAATGAACCCAACCATGGCGGATGAAGAGACGGCCTACAACAACGGCCTGAAACAGGGTATTCGCCTGATTGGTGACGTGGTTGACCGCAAAGCGCAGGCGGAAGATCTCATCAAATACACCTTCGATGCCCGGGCGAAATTCAACACGCCGGTCGCTAACATTCCGGCAGACAAACGCGTGCGCGTCTATATGGCGAACCCGGATCTGAACACCTACGGCTCCGGCAAATACACCGGTCTGATGATGGAACACGCCGGGGCCATGAACGTGGCCGCCGCTACCGTCAAAGGGGCGAAACAGGTCTCCCTGGAGCAGGTTCTGCAGTGGAACCCGCAGGTGATCTTCGTTCAGGATCGCTACCCGGAAGTGGTGAAAGCGATCCAGACCGATCCGAACTGGCAGCAAATTGACGCTGTGAAAAACCATCGCGTCTGGCTGATGCCGGAATACGCCAAAGCCTGGGGCTACCCGATGCCGGATGCGCTGGCGATTGGCGAACTGTGGATGGCGAAAAAACTCTACCCGGAACAGTACAAAAACATCGACGTAGATGCGCAGGCACAGGCTTACTACAAACGCTTCTACCGTACGGACTGGAAGCCGGATGCCAAACAGTAATCGCTACCGGTTACTGCACGGTGGTTTGATCCTGTTGACGCTGGTACTGGCCGTGGGCTCGCTATGCCTCGGCCAGTATCGCCTGAGCGTGGGCGATGTCCTCTCACAGCTGTTCACGCTCTCAACGCCGGACGGTCCGGCCGGGCAAATCGTCTGGTCGGTGCGTTTACCCCTATTCTGATTGCCCTGCTGGCGGGCGGCGCGCTGGGTTTGTGCGGCGCGGTGTTGCAGGGGGTCTTTCAAAACCCACTGGTCGACCCGCACATTATCGGCGTCACTTCCGGCTCGGCATTTGGCGGCACGCTGGCTATCCTGCTGGGGTTCAGCCCGGTGGTGATGATCGCCTCAACGTTCAGCTTCGGGCTGGCGGCGCTGATGCTGGTCTGGCTGATTGCCGCGCTACAGGGGCGGGAAAACACGCTGGTATTGATCCTCTCCGGGATCATTATGAGCGGCTTTTTTGCCGCGCTGGTCAGCCTGATGCAGTACATGGCCGATACCGAAGAGACGTTGCCCAACATCGTCTTTTGGCTGCTGGGCAGTTTCGCCACCGCCAACTGGCATAAAGTCCTGATGCTGGCGATCCCCGTTAGCGTCGTGTC
Organism: Phytobacter sp. V69; assembly: GCF_965644215.1. Lineage (NCBI taxonomy): Bacteria > Pseudomonadati > Pseudomonadota > Gammaproteobacteria > Enterobacterales > Enterobacteriaceae > Phytobacter > Phytobacter sp. V69. The sequence goes on along the minus strand of NZ_CBFFRL010000001.1, from coordinate 22,641 downwards.
TTTCGTGCTGCTGCAACTGCGCTGGCGCATCAACCTGCTGGCGCTGGAAGAGAAAGACGCGCTGGCGCTCGGCGTTCCGCTCAAAACCCTGCGCCGCAGCGTGCTGGTCTGTTGCGCCATTCTGGTTTCCTCCCAGGTGGCGGTCAGCGGCAGCATCGCCTGGGTGGGGCTGGTCATTCCGCATCTGGCGCGGCTGCTGGTGGGTGCCGATCACCGCCGCCTGCTGCCCGTCGCGTTCTGGATTGGCGGCAGCTTTATGATCGTGGTGGATGACCTGGCGCGCACGCTCACCCAGGCGGAAATCCCCATCGGCATTATCACGGCGCTGCTCGGCGCACCGGTGTTCGCCGGATTGCTTATTCATAACAGCCGCAGGAGCCGCCAGTGATGCCCGCCTCGTTAACCGTCGACAACCTGCTCTATGGCCATAGCCAGCCGCTGTTTTCGCCGCTCAGCTTCTGCTGTCAGCCCGGCGATATCTGGGCGGTACTCGGAGCCAACGGGCTGGGGAAAAGCACCCTGCTGGATACCCTCACCGGCGTATTGCCGCCGCTGGCGGGCACCTTTTCCATTGAGGGTGGCATCGGGATTGTGCCGCAATCGTTCCGTCCGGCCTTCGCCTGGAACGTGCATGAAGTGGTGCTGATGGGCCGCGCGCGGCATGTGGCGCTGTTTTCCGTGCCGTCGAAAGATGACGAGGAGCGGGTCGCGCAGGCGCTGGCCCAGCTCAACATCAGCCATCTGGCACACACGCCGTTTCGCAATCTCTCCGGCGGGCAGCAGCAACTGGTGATGATTGCCCGGGCGCTGGTCAGCGGTAATCACAATATTCTGCTTGATGAGCCCTGCTCGGCGCTGGATCTGGCGAATCAGCAGGTGGTGCTACAACTGATCAGCGATCTGGCCCATTGCCAGGCGCGCAGTGTGGTATTCACCACCCACGATCCGACCCATGCGCTACAGGTCGCTCACCACACGCTGTTATTGCTGCCCAACCAACAGTGGCTGGCAGGGGAAACCCATGCGCTGCTCAGCGAAGAAAACTTACAGCGCGCCTACGGCTTGCCGGTGCGCAAACTTGAGGTGGGTGATTACAGTTGTCCGGTCCTCACGCCGCTATTCGACATCCGGCGCTAAAAACCCGGCGTCGCGCAGAAACGCCTGTCCCTCAGCGGCAAGAATAAACTGCGCCAGCGCCTGGGTTGCCGGGGCGTCATCCAGCAGCGCCAGCTGATAATCACAGCGGATATTACACGGAGCGGGGATTTCCACCACCCGCAAATCCGCCTCGTTGGCCAGCACCATCGCGTAATGCCGATAGCCAATAAACAGATCCGCCAGCCCCTGACGAATCAGCCACGCGCTGGCGATTTCCCCTGGCGGGACGCTCAGCGTGTCGCGCCCGCCCACCAGCTTGCACGCGCGCTGTTTCAGCGCCTGCCCCAGCCCCGGCCGTTCACGCTCGATGGCATCAAACAGCTGCCAGGTGTAATCGCCAGAGGGATCGCAGCCCGGCGTCGATGTCCCCAACTTAAGCGCCGGGTTTGCCAGTAGAGTGAGCCAGTCATCCCCGTCGGTCTGCGCCGTGCGGCGGGCGGTCAGGTTCAGTTGATTGCTGGCGAAGGTGTGCGTCTCACGGGCGCGCCCGGTCGCCAGCAGCGCCTGCGGGTGCACCTTGTTGGCAGAGGCGAACAGCGAGCAGGGTTCCCCGGCTTCAATCCGTTCGCGCAACAGCCCGGCCGGGCCAAAATGGGCCTCCACCGTCAGGCCGTGCTGTTCACCAAAGTGCTCAAGTAAAGGAATAAACGCGCGTTTCAGGCTGCCCGCCGCCAGCACCGTTAAAGACATAGGATTTTCCGCATCGTCAGAAAAAAGCCCATGCTACCCGCAGCCTCCTCGCGCTGACCAGTACGATTTCGCCGTTTTACTATTTCCACATTATTATTATGTCTTTTTTGATCCCGCGCACCGTATTCGTATGCTGAATCAATAGAATCGTCATACTCCTTTCGTAGCAGATTTTCAGGGAAAACCATGTCGTTCTTTCGCTCTCTTAGTGCGTTACTGCTGGCCTGTACTGCGTTCGTTGCTCAGGCTGCCGATTCACAACAAGAATTAACCACCGCCTGGCCGGTTAACGTGGGGCCGCTTAACCCCCATCTCTACACACCAAACCAGATGTTCGCCCAAAGCATGGTCTACGAGCCGCTGGTGAAATATCAGGCCGACGGCACGGTGAAGCCCTGGCTGGCAAAAAGCTGGACCTCATCCGAAGATGGCAAAACCTGGGTTTTCACCCTGCGCAGCGACGTGACCTTCTCCAACGGTGAACCGTTTAACGCCCAGGCGGTGGTAGAGAACTTCCGCGCGGTGCTCGATAACCGCCAGCGTCACGCCTGGCTTGAGCTCGCCAACCAAATTACCGATGTGAAAGCGCTCAGCGACTATGAGCTGCAAATCACCCTCAAAAGCGCCTACTACCCGTTCCTGCAGGAGCTTGCCCTGCCGCGGCCCTTCCGCTTTATCGCGCCATCACAGTTTAAAAATCACGAAACCATGAACGGCATTGTCGCCCCCATTGGCACCGGGCCCTGGGTATTACAGGAATCAAAGCTGAATCAATACGACGTGATGGTGCGTAACGAGCATTATTGGGGCGAAAAACCGGCCTTGAGCAAAATCACCATCAAAGTGATTCCGGAGCCGACCAGCCGCGCGGTGGCATTTGAAACCGGCGATATCGACCTGCTGTACGGCAATGAAGGGCTGCTGCCGCTTGATACCTTTGCCCGTTTCAGCCAGAACCCGGCGTTACACACCCAGCTTTCCGCCCCGGTCGAAACGGTCATGCTGGCGCTAAATTCCGCGAAAGCGCCGACTAATGAGCAGGCCGTTCGTGAAGCGCTCAACTATGCGGTCGATAAAAAGACGCTGATTGATAGCGCGCTGTACGGCACCCAAAAAGTGGCCGACACCCTGTTCGCCCCCACCGTGCCGTACGCCAATATTGACCTCAAATCACGCGAGTACGCCCCGGCAAAAGCCCGTGCGCTGCTGGACGACGACGGCTGGAAACTGGCGAACGGCAAAACAATTCGTGAAAAAGCGGGCCAGCCGCTGCATGTCGAACTGGCATTTATCGGCACCGACGCGATGAGCAAATCGATGGCGGAAATTATCCAGGCCAACCTGCGTGATATCGGCGTGGATACGGCGCTTGTCGGCGAGGAAGAAAGCAGCATTTACGCCCGTCAGCGCGATGGCCGTTTTGGCATGATTTTCAACCGCACCTGGGGCGCGCCGTACGACCCGCACGCTTTCTTAAGCTCGATGCGCGTACCGTCTCACGCCGATTACCAGGCCCAGCTTGGCCTGCCGGACAAAGCGCATATCGACAAAGAGATTGGTGAAGTGCTGACCACGCGGGATGAAACCCGGCGTCAGGGGCTGTATCGCGACATCCTGACCCGGCTGCATGAAGAGGCAGTGTATCTGCCCATCAGCTACGTCTCAACGCTGGTGGTGGCGAAGCCTGAACTGGGCGCTATTCCTTTCGCGCCTATCGCCAGCGACATTCCTTTTGAGCAAATTACCCCGGTGAAACGCTGATGCTACGCTACGTATTTCGCCGTTTACTGTTGCTTATCCCGATGATCCTCGCCGCGTCGGTGGTCATCTTCCTGCTGCTGCGCATGGGAGCGGGCGACCCGGCGCTGGATTATCTGCGCCTGTCAAATCTGCCGCCCACCCAGGAAATGGTGGCCTCGACGCGAATTATGCTGGGGCTGGATCAGCCACTGGTGCAGCAATATGTGCACTGGCTGTGGCAGGCGCTGCATCTCGACTTCGGTATCTCGTACGCCACCCAGCGCCCGGTGCTGGATGACGTTCTGCACTTCCTGCCCGCCACCTTACAGCTGGCGGGCGTCGCGCTGATCTTGATTCTGCTGACCTCTGTGCCCCTGGGGATCTGGGCCGCGCGCCACCGCAACAGCCTGCCGGACTATGTGGTGCGTCTGATTGCCTTTCTCGGCGTCTCGATGCCCAACTTCTGGCTGGCATTTTTGCTGGTGATGTTCTTTTCGGTCTATCTGCAATGGCTCCCGGCCATGGGCTACGGCGGCTGGCGCAATATCCTGCTGCCCGCCGTGTCGATTGCTTTTATGTCGCTCGCCATCAACGCCCGACTGCTGCGCGCCAGCATGCTGGAGGCCGCCGGGCAGCGGCACGTCACCTGGGCACGGCTGCGCGGGTTAAGTGAGAAACAGACCGAACGTCAGCATATTTTGCGTAACGCCTCGCTGCCGGTGATCACCGCCCTCGGCATGCACGTGGGGGAGCTGATTGGCGGCACGATGATTATCGAAAGCATCTTTGCCTGGCCGGGGATTGGCCGCTACGCCGTGTCGGCCATCTTTAACCGCGACTATCCGGTTATTCAGTGTTTTACGCTGGTGATGGTGATGGTCTTCGCCCTGTGTAACCTGCTGGTGGATGTGCTCAGCGCCGCGCTGGACCCGCGTATTCGCCATCATGAAGGAGCGCACTCATGAATTTTCTGCGTTCTGCCCGCTGGTCGGTACGTTTTGCCGTGCTGATTCTGGCGCTGCTGTTGCTCATCGCCGCAACCTGCCAGTGGTGGCTGCCGTATGACCCGCAGGCAATCGACCTGCCCGCCCGCCTGCTGCCGCCGGGCAACGAACACTGGCTGGGTACCGACCATCTGGGACGGGATATTTTCTCTCGCCTGCTGAGCGCCACCCGCGTCTCGTTAGGCTCGGTGATGGCCTGTCTGCTGCTGGTGCTGGTTCTGGGGCTGACGCTCGGCGGCTGCGCCGGGCTTGCCGGTGGGCGTATCGATCAGGCGATTATGCGCGTGGCCGATGTCTTTATGACTTTCCCCACCTCGATCCTGTCGTTCTTTATGGTTGGCGTGCTTGGCACCGGGCTAACCAATGTGATCATCGCCATCGCCCTCTCCCACTGGGCCTGGTATGCCCGCATGGTGCGCAGCTTGGTGATCTCCCTGCGCAGCCGCGAGTACATTCTGGCCTCGCGCATGAGCGGGGCGAGTTATACCCAGGTGTTTATTGACCATCTGGCGGGGGCCGTGGTGCCTTCACTGCTGGTACTGGCGACGCTGGATATCGGCCATATGATGCTGCACGTGGCGGGGATGTCATTTCTGGGACTCGGCGTCAGCGCCCCCACCGCCGAATGGGGAGTGATGATTAACGATGCCCGCCAGTATATCTGGACGCAGCCGCTGCAAATGTTCTGGCCGGGGCTGGCGCTGTTTATCAGCGTGATGGCCTTTAACATGGTGGGCGATGCCCTGCGCGACCGCCTCGATCCTCATCTGGAAATGGAGCACGCCCACTGATGCCTGCGCAACTTGAACTGCGAAATTTCACCCTTGAGGCGCAGCGTCCCCTCACCCATGACGTCTCGCTGACCCTTAAACGCGGGCGCGTGCTGGCGCTGGTCGGCGGAAGTGGCAGCGGAAAATCGCTGACCTGCGCCGCCGCACTCGGCGTATTGCCTGCGGGTGTACGACAAACGGCTGGCACTATGCTGGCGGATGGTCAGCCCATCTCGGCGCAGGATCTGCGTGGACTCAAAGTGGCGACCATTATGCAAAACCCGCGCAGCGCCTTTAACCCGCTGCGAACCATGGCGGCGCACGCCCGCGAGACCTGCCTGGCACTGGGAAAACCCGCGGATGACGCGACGCTTATCGCCGCCCTGACCGACGTCGGGCTGGACGCGCCGGAACGCGTGCTGACGCTCTACCCGTTCGAGATGAGCGGCGGCATGTTGCAGCGCATGATGATCGCCATGGCGCTCCTCAGCGATGCGGCCTTTATTGTCGCCGATGAACCGACCACCGACCTCGACGCCGTGGCGCAGGCCAGAATTCTCGATCTGCTGGAGCATCTCTTACATACCCGTCATTCCGGCATGCTGCTGATCACCCATGATATGGGCGTGGTGGCGCGGTTGGCCGATGACGTGGCGGTGATGGAGGAAGGATGTATTGTCGAACAGGGCAGCGTCGAGGCGCTGTTTAACGCGCCGCAGCATCCGGTGACGCGCAACCTGGTGGCGGCGCATCTGGCGCTGTATGGAATGGAGCTTGCCCAATGAATCTGCTGAATGTTGCTGGCGTATCGCACCACTATCACCAGCAAAGGGTGTTGGATAATGTCTCCCTGACGCTGACCAGCGGCGAAAGCGTTGCGCTGTTAGGGCGTAGCGGCTGCGGCAAAAGCACGCTGGCGCGGCTGCTGGTCGGGCTGGAAAAGCCGGTCAGTGGCGACATCACCTGGCAGGGAACCTCGCTTGCCAGAATGTCGGGGGCGCTGAAAAAAGATTTCCGCCGGGATATTCAACTGGTGTTTCAGGACGCCATCAGCGCCGCCAACCCGCGTAAAACGGTGCGCGAAATTCTCGCCGAACCGCTTCGCCATCTGTTCACCTTAAGCAAAGCGGAACAGCTCGTCCGCATCGAACAGTTGATGCGCGATGTGGAACTGGAGAGCAACTTGCTCGACCAACGCCCGCCCCAGCTCAGCGGTGGGCAGTTGCAGCGCGTCTGTCTGGCCCGCGCACTGGCCACTCAGCCCACATTGCTGATCCTGGATGAAGCGGTCTCCAGCCTCGATTTGCTGTTACAGGCGGGGATTATCCGTTTACTCAAACAGTTACAGCAGCAATCCGGCATCGCCTGTCTGTTTATCACGCACGACCTGCGGCTGGTAGAGCGTTTTTGCCAGCGGGTTATCGTGATGGAAAATGGCGGCATTGTCGAAGATGTTGGCGTCACCACGCCGCTGCGCTTTACCTCCACGGCCGGACAGGAGCTGCAACAGGCCGTATTGCCCGCCTTTCCCAAGGCCCGAACTCAAAGGACTCTGCCATGCAACGCGTAACCGTTACTCTTGATGATGACCTGCTTGTCACCCTCGACGATCTAAGCCAGCGCCGTGGCTATAACAACCGTTCCGAAGCGCTGCGGGATATTTTACGCGATGCGCTGACCCAGCAGGCGGCCCGCAAGCAGGACACGCGGGGCTATGCGGTGCTGTCATACGTGTATGAACATGAAAAGCGCGACCTGGCGAGCCGCATTGTCGCCACGCAGCACCACCATCACGACCTCTCGGTCGCCACGTTACACGTGCATATCAACCATGATGACTGCCTGGAAATCGCCGTGCTAAAAGGCAAAATGGGCGATGTGCAGCAATTTGCCGACGATGTCATCGCCCAACGCGGCGTGCGCCACGGCCATCTCCAGTGCGTGACCGATGACACTACCCCGCCAGATCACGGGCATACGCACGGGTTGAGACGTATTGTTCTGTAAGGCGCAGAGCCTGCTCAATGCGCGCAGGCTCAAGCGTGAACGGCAAATATTCCGCCGCCTCGCGGGGGAAGCGAATACTCCGCGCCACCGCCTGGATCACCGCCAGGCGAATCTCCTTAAGCGGAGCCAGCGTTAACGGCATTTCGTACTGACGCAGCAGCGCCAGCAGCTCAGGGTCCGGCTGCGTGTTGTCATTTTCCAGAATCGACTGCACCAGCAGGCTAAATCCGACTTTCTCACCGTGCAGCCAGCTGCGCAGCGCCGGTTCCTCCGTCAGGCGATTATGAATGGCATGGGCAACGCCCGGCGTCGGTATTTCGCCACGCACGCTGTTGGCCATGCCCGCCACCGCAATATTGGCATCGATGACATTGATCAACGCCTCTGAGACAACCTGCGCTTTATTGTCGCGAACCGCCTGCTCGCCATGCTTTGCATAGATATCGACCGCCAACCGCGCATTCTGGACTTTCAGCTGCAGCGACAGATTATTGGGCGTGTGCTGTAAGTAAGGACGAAACTCATACCATTTCGCCAGCGCATCGACGATACCCGCTTTTAAATACCGCACGTCGCTACGGGCAATGACCTCACTGTCTACCAGCACCAGGCGCGGCAGCGTGCGCAGCGCCTGGCTGTCAATTTGCGCCCCTTCTTCCGAATAGAAAACCGCCAGCGGCGACCAGGCGGCACAGGTTGCTGCCTGGGTCGGAATAGTGATGGATTCTCCGCCCTCAAGGGCATCGGCCACGGCTTTGGCGGTATCCAGCACGCGTCCACCACCGACGCCAACAATAAACTGCACCCCCAGTTTTTTCGCCCGCAGCGCGTAGCGGGCCACCACATCTTCGGTACAGTAGCCGGTCATGATCTCCGTCTGCCAGCGAATGCCGCTGGCACGCAGACTCTCTTCCAGCCCAGGATTCACCTGCGCCCATGCCTTTACGCTGGTAATAATCAAAATATGTTGAGTAAGCGGCGCAATATATTTTCCTGCGTCATGACGAATACCAGACTGATGAAACCAGGTCTGCGGTGTTTTTATCGCAAGCATTGGCATTTCCATGTGTGGGCGAATTATTTCGCTTTATCTCCCCATGCTACAAAAATAAAAATTAAAAACAATAATCTCCATTTCTTCTATTTTCATATCGATAGAAGAATAATGGATAAAGCAACAAATGCCTTGCCCGGTGATATATCCATCCGTGAAGATACCTACAGAAAATAAGGGTTCACATTATTGCACTTTCTCATTTCATCGACAGGCAAACGAAAATAATGGCATCGCATCCCATCGACTTTTTAATTATTGGCAATAACTTCGCTACGCCGGAAATGCGTGCCGTCTGGTCGGAAGAAAATCGCCTTCACCAACAAGTGGCCGTTGAGGTTGCGCTGGCACAGGCACAAGGCGAGCTGGGCGTGATTCCCGCCGAGGCCGCCGAAGAGATTATCCGCCGCGCCCAACCGGAAAAATTACAGTTAAGCGATATCGCCGCCCAGGCCGGGCAGATGAAACACTCGTTTATGCCAACCCTGACGGCACTGCAGCAGCAATGCGGACCGGCGGGTGAATATCTGCATTACGGCGCCACAACGCAGGATATCGTTGATACCGCCACCATTTTGCAACTGCGCCAGGCGCTGACCATTATTCGCCGTGATGCCCTTGGGGTCACCCGCGCCCTGCGCCAGCTTGCCGAACGTCACCAGCACACGCTGATGGTCGGCCGCACCCACGGAATGCAGGCGCTGCCCACCACCTTCGGCTTTAAAGCTGCCGTCTGGCTGGACGAATTCTTGCGCCACCTGACGCGCATCGGGGAAATTACCCCACGCGTGCTCACCGGTAATATCAACGGAGCCATCGGCACCAATGCTGCACTCGGCGCGCAGGGCCCGGAAGTGGAGCGCAGAGCGCTGCGCCTGCTCGGTCTGGCGTGCCCGACCATCGGCTGGCAGTCTGCTCGTGACAGACTGAGCGAATTCGCATCGGTGGCGGTATTGATTAGCGGCTCGCTGGGCAAAATCGGCAATGAGCTTTACAACCTGATGCGCAGTGAAATCGGCGAAGTCGAAGAACCGTTCAGCAAAGGGAAAATCGGCTCCACCACCATGCCACATAAGCGTAATCCGGCGGCCATCGAAGGGCTGGCAAGCCTGACGCCACCGATTCGCAAAAGCGCCGCGCTGATTTACGAATCCATGCACGTGGAACATGAGCGCGATGCAATGAGCTGGCGTGCTGAATGGCTGGCGTTGCCGGAAATCTGCCTCTATCTCTCTGCCCAGTTGCAAAACGCCCAGGGGATCCTGAGCGGCCTGACGGTCAACGACGCCAAAATGCGCGCTAACCTGGATATCCAGGCCGGGCTGCTGCTGTCAGAGAAGGTGATGTTCGAAGCGGGCAAAACCCTCGGCAAACAGACCGCCCATCATTTGGTGTATACCTGCGCGATGAACGCCTTTGAGACCGGGCGCGATTTTAAAAGTGTTCTGGCAGAGACACCGGCATTTGCCGATGCCTTCACCCGCGCAGACCTCGACGCCTGGTTCGACCCGGCACGCTATCTCGGCAGCGCCGTGGAAAAAGTCTCGGATGTCCTGCGTGCCGCCGATCTCGTGCTGGAACAGGAGCAGGCATGAGCGAACAGTATCGACAGCTCGGTCTGGCCGATAGCGAGGCCTACCTGTCGCTGATGCTCGCCGCCTATGCGCCTTCGCTGGCGCTGGGGGTTCATTTCGATGCCGCCACCACCACGCTGGAGAAGGTCGAGCAACACCTGCAACAGCATGGGGTGTACGGGTTGTTTGTTGATGATGAACTGGTGGCCTCCGTCACCCTGCGTTACCCGTGGGGGCCGCTCCCTGGCCCCTTTTGCCTTCCGCATATCGGCTGGTTTGGCGCCCACCCGCGCTTTCGCGGTCAGCAGCGCGGGCAGCAAATATATGACTGGGTGGAGACCCATATCGTACGCGACAGGCTGCGCGCCCCCGCGATTTCGTTGGGTACGGCCATCCACCACCCCTGGCTTATCACCCTGTATCAGGGCTGGGGGTTTGCACCACAGCACACAGCGGATCTGGGGAAAGGCCATATCACCCTGTTTATGAAAAAAATCCTTGATGAGGCAGCCCATACTCGCTGGCTCGCCCGCCAAACACCCTGATGAGTAAACCATGACAGATACCCATGATTTAGCCCTCTGGCTCACCGAATTTCGCCACGAACTGCACCGTTTCCCGGAACTCTCCAACGAAGAATTCGCCAGCACCGCCCGTCTTCGCGCGGTGCTGGAGCAGTATCAGATTCACATTCTGCCGCTGGATTTACCCACCGGGCTGGTCGTCGAAATTGGTGGGCAGCATCCCGGCCCGCTGGTTGTGCTGCGTGCCGATATCGACGCCCTGCCGATTGAAGAGAAATCGGGGGTGGAATACCGCTCCGAGCACCCAGGCGTGATGCACGCCTGCGGCCATGATTTCCACTCATCGGCGGCGCTTGGCGCAGCCATCTTACTCAAAGCCCAGGAAGCCACGCTGCGGGGCCGGGTGCGGATTCTGTTCCAGCCTGCCGAAGAGACCGGCCAGGGTGCTCCTGCGGTAATCGCCACCGGCGCGCTGGACAGTGCGAGCGCCATCTTTGGCATCCACAACGACCCGGCGCTTCCGGTGGGAGTGATGGGCAGTAAAGCCGGTGTCCTGACCGCAGGTGTGGATCGTTTTCGCATTGATATTACCGGCACCGGCAGCCATGCCGCGCGACCGCACGAAGGTAACGACCCTATCGTGATTGCCGGACAGTTGATTAGCGCCTTACAGACGCTGATCAGCCGTAACGTCGCCTCCAATGAAAACGCCGTACTGTCGATTACCCAGGTACACAGCGGCAGTACCTGGAACGTTATCCCTGACAGTGCCTGGCTGGAAGGCACCGTGCGCACCTTTAGTCAGAGTGTTCGTGAAAACATTGAGCGCCGTATCCGTGACGTCACGCGCGGTCTCGCCACCACGTTTGACGCCGAAATCGTGCTCGACTGGCAACCGGGTCCACCGTCGGTGGTGAACAGTGAAAACTGGGTCGACCTGGCGCTGGAGACCGGTGAACAGGCGGGCTTTGAGGTGCGCCGTATCCCGGCCAATCCGATTGGTGAAGACTTTGCCTTTTACCAGCAGAAGCTACCCGGCGCGTTTATTATGATTGGCTCCGGGGGACCTTTCGCCCTGCACCATCCGCAGTTCCGCGTGGACGACGCCGCGCTCTATCCGACCGCTGACTGGCTGGCACAGCTCGCCATCGCCGCACTGGCAAAGGCAACAGCATGAGCAACCTGACGGTCGACCTTGCCCGGTTAATTGCCGCCAGCGAACCCGATGAGGCCGCTCGCGAGCAGGCTCGACAGGGCGTGCTGGACTTTTTTGCCGTCGCGCTCCCCGTGGTCAATGGCACCCTGCCGGATGCCACGCGGGAGACAATACGCGCAATCTGGCCCGGAGATGACCCGCAGTCACAGGCGCTGCGTCTGGCTTACTGCGGACACGCGCTCGACTTTGATGATTTCCATCCGGATTTTCGCGGCCACCCCGGCACGGTAATTTTACCCACGCTACTGGCACTCAGCGGAAAAGAGCCACAGCGTCTGCTGGATGCTTTTGTGGTGGGCGTTGAAATGGCAGGCAGATTAGGGCTGGCCGTCGGTGGCGGGCACTACGTGCAGGGGTTTCACAACACCAGCACGTTGGGCGTTATCGCTGCCGCGGCAGCGGGGGCCTGGCTGGTGGGTGCAGAGGCAACCCACATCGCCAGCGCCCTTGCCATTGCCGCGACTCAGTCCGCCGGGTTACGCGTCCAGTTTGGCTCGGATATCAAACCGTTGCATGCGGGCTTTGCCGCACGCGCAGCGGTAACGGCAATCCAGCTCGCCCGGCAGGATGTCAGGGCCTCTACCACCGGTGCGCTGGAGAGTTTCCTCGCGGCCTACAGCCCCAACACGCAGCAACCACAGAAGCTTCTTGCTGACTGGGGCGCACCGTGGCGGATTATCACGCCAGGCCTTGAGTTTAAGCCGTGGCCGACCTGTAGCGGCACACACGGCGCGGCACTGGCGGCACTGCGTCTGCGCAAACAGTGGCTGGCGGCAGGAAAAACCGTCGACGCGCTAGTCCAGGCGATAGAGAGTCTCGACGTAGCCTTCCCGCCCGGTGGCGATGTTGCGGCCTTTGTCCGTCAACCATCAACAGGGGTCGAGGCGCGTTTTAATCTCGAATACGTCATTGCAGAATGCCTGCTGCACGGCGAGCTGGCGCTTACTCGCTTTGATGCCCGCGCCGTTGACCCGACCACGGCCGCGCTGGCGGCACGCGTCACCCGGACTGCGGATCCATCCGCGCCGCCGGATGCACAAAATCCCGGTGCACGCTTTCACCGCCTGACGCTGCAACTGCACAACGGCGAACAGCTTATCAGCCAGATAACACGCCAGGCGCTGCTGGCTCAGTGTGTAAATCTGGAAGAGAAGTTACGCCAGTGCCTGCCTGACGTCGATGAACCAACCCGCGCCCGCTGGCGCGAGCAGACACGTTTGCATACGCCAGAGGATTTAGCGGCTATTCGCGGCTTACTGCTGAGATAAGTGGCGAAAAGGCCTGAACCGGCCCGGCATCGCCAGTAAAACGGGTCGCCTGAATGACCGTAATCTGCCCGCTGCAGCCCTGGCCAAGCGCAGAGGTGCCAATATCGCGCGTGAGCACATTCGGATTACCGTGGCGGCACAATGGACGTTCCGCCTGCGGGTCCACCGGGTCATACCAGGCACCGGTCGGCAACTGGACCACGCCGGGTTTAATGTTCTGCGACAGATTCACCGCCGCCAACAAGGCCCCACGCGTGTTATGCAGCATCACAATGTCCCCATCACCAATGTCACGTGCCGTCGCGTCCGTCGGGTGCATCAGACACACCTCTTTACCCTGCTGTTTATGCTTCGCGCTGTGTCGTGCGTAATCCAGTTGGCTGTGCAATCGCGTGGCTGGCTGATTGGCGATAAGCCAGAGCGGATGCAACGCGTCCGGCTGTTCATCTGGTTCCCGCCACACCGGATGGCCGGGGCAATCGGCATAGGCAAAGCTGTCGATGGTGGCAGAGAAGATCTGGATTTTTCCGTCCGGCGTCGGTAACGGATTTTCCTGCGGGTCGGCGCGAAAACGACGCATCAAACGCCCACCGTCATCCACCTGCGGGAGCGTCAGTACCCCCTGTTGCCAGAACCCGGCAAAGTCCGGCACCGAATAGTCTATTTCCGCCAGCTTTTGCTGCATCTGTTGGTACAGATGTTGTAACCACTCGCGCACGCTGCGCCCTTCGGTAAAGGCCTCTTCCTTGCCAAGACGCGCGGCGATATCACGAAAAATAGCGAAGTCGTCGCGGGCTTGCCCAACCGGTTTTGCCACCGGGTGCATGGCAAAAAGATGGCGGTCGGTGGGCGCACCACCCACATCTTCCCGCTCCAGCGTCATGGTGGCAGGCAGGATCAAGTCAGCATGGCGCGCGGTGGCCGTCAGGCTGTGCTCGTGAACAATTAAGGTATCAAGGCGGCAAAACGCGCGGCGCAGTCGTGCCAGATCCTGATGATGATGAAACGGATTTCCCCCCGCCCACCAGGCCAGTTTGATATGTGGGTAGCGCCGTTCGACGCCATTAAACTGAAAGGGTTCGCCGGGGTGAAGCAACATGTCGGCAATACGCGCCACCGGAATCAACGCCTCAACGCCGTTTTTGCCCTGCGGCAACGACGGGAAAGAGACGCGATTAAATGCCTTAACGTAATGGCCCAGCGCCCCAAGCGCATAGGTATACCCACCGCCCGGCAAACCGGGTTGCCCCAATGCGGATGCTAGCACCAGCCCAAGCCACACCGGCTGTTCGCCATGTTGGGCACGCTGTAAGGCATGCGCTACGGTAACCAGCACACGCTTACCGTGCAGCCGCTGCGCCAGCGCGATAATGCGACTTGCCGGAATGCCGCAAATGGCCTGAGCCCAGGCCGCATCGCGGACCGTACCATCGGCTTCACCGAGGAAATAGCGCACCAGCGTTGGCCATCCGGTGCAGTAGCGGGCCAGAAAATCTTCGTCCGTGAGCCGCTGCTGATGGAGGGTGTGCAGTAACGCGAGGATCAGCGCCGCGTCGGTACCGGGCGTGATCGACAGCCACTCCCCTGCGGCCTCTTCTGGCAGGTCGCTACGAAGCGGGCTAACGGAAATAAACGTTGCCCCGCGACGCGCCGCCTGCTGCATATAACCGCGCTCGGTATGTTCACTCATCCCGCCGCTGGCAACCTGGGCGTTTTTCAGCGCCAGACCACCAAAGGCGAGAACAATGTCGCTGTGTTCGGCAATTTCCCGCCAGCTCACGCCGCGTCGGGAGATCTCATCTTGCGGCGCGACGATATGCGGCAGAATCACCGATGCCGCCGCCGAACTGTAAGACCAGACCGAACGCACGTAGCCGCCAATAGTGGTATTGAGAAAACGGTGTACCTGGCTTTGCGCATGGTGAAAGCGCCCGGCACTCGACCAGCCATACGAGCCGCCAAACACGGCCTGCGGGCCATGCTGTTCAGCCACACGCTGTAACTCTTTTGCCGCCAGTTCCAGCGCCTGCTCCCAGCCAATGGCGATGTACTCATCCGCTCCCCGCCGCGTATCCGGGCCTGGGCCGTTTTCCAGCCAGCCTTTTCGCACCATCGGCTGGGTCACGCGTGCCGGGTGAGTTAAGGCATCGGTGAAGTTGTCGAGCAGTGGGCTGGGGTCCGGGTCGGCGGCAAACGGGGTTATTTTCAGCTCGTTCGCCACGCGCTGGGCGGTAAACGCTCCCCAGTGGGAGCTATGGGTCACGGGGGAGGACATAGGTTACAGAACCGTGGAGAGGAAATGTGTCACGCGAGCATTGGCATTCTCTTCCAGCACCTTACGCGCCGGACCGGAGGCAATGATTTTGCCGGATTCCATAAAGACGATGTTGTCAGCCACTTCACGGGCAAAGCCGATTTCATGGGTAACAATCACCATGGTGATCCCAGAATGGGCCAGCGCCTTGATCACCTGCAACACTTCGCCCACCAGCTCAGGGTCCAGGGCGGAGGTGGGTTCATCAAACAGCATCACTTCCGGGTCCATCGCCAGCGCACGGGCAATCGCAACGCGTTGCTGCTGGCCGCCGGAAAGCTGTTGCGGCCAGTCGTTTTCACGCCCGGATAATCCCACCTGCTGGAGCAGCAGCCGCGCTTTCGCCACCGCCTGCGCCCGGGGCTGTTTTTTTACCCGGATGGGGGCATCGATAATGTTCTGCAACACGGTGCGATGTGGGAACAGATTAAACTGCTGGAACACCATGCCGATACGGCTACGCTGTGCGGCGATTTTTCTGTCGCTCACTTCATACAGCGCCTGCCCTTTTTGCTCATAACCCACCAGCTTTCCGCCGATGCGAATAGTGCCCGCATCCAGTTTTTCCAGATGATTAATGCAGCGTAACAGCGTGGATTTACCCGAGCCGGAAGGCCCAAGGATCACCGTAACCGACCCGGCATCTACGTCCAGATCCACCGCATCCACCACCGTCTGTCCACCGAAGCGCTTGGTAATGTTGCGTAATTCAATCGTCTCAGCCATTGCTCACTCTCCTTGCATTGAACAGATAGACCGGCAATTTGCGGGCAAACCAGACCTTCGCCGTTTCACGTTTTACGCCACGGGCAAAGTAACGCTCCACATAGAACTGGCCGATGGAGAGCACAGAGGTCAACACCAGATACCACAAGGTTGCCACCAGCAGCAGCGGGATCACTTCATAGGTGCGCTGATAGATAATCTGCGCCGAATAGAGCACGTCCTGCAGCGAGATAACCGACACCACCGCCGTGGTTTTCAACTGACCAATCACTTCGTTGCCCGCGGGCGGCAGGATGGCGCGCATGGCCTGCGGCAGCACCGTATGCTGGAAGATTTGCGAGCGGGTATAGCCCAGCGCGCGGGCAGCCTCCAGTTGTCCGGTCCCGACGCTTTGAATACCCGCGCGAATGATCTCTGCCGCATAGGCCGACTGGTGCATCACCAGCGCAATCACCGCGGCACTAAAGGGGCTAACCAGAGAATTCGATGACGCGCTGAAGAATTCGCCAATCCCTGGCAGGCTCAATGAGACGGTAGGGTAAAGCGCGGCAATGTTGTACCAGAGGAACAGCTGCACCAGCATCGGTACACCACGGAAAAACCAGGTGTATCCCCAACTGACGGCAACCAGCACTGGGTTGGAGGAGAGGCGCATTAACGCCAGCACCGTCCCCCCGGCAAAGCCCAACACCACCGAAATAGCGGTGAGCTGTAGCGTCATCAGCACACCGCTAATAATAGAATCTTCGGTAAAACTCTCCGCCACCACATGCCACTCAAAACGCGGGTTATTAAAAATAGAGTGCAGCAACCCGGCCAACAGCAGTAATACCACCAGCGCGCTGAACCAGCGCCCGTAGTAGCGTTTACCGATGATGCGTAGCGCATCCTGAGAAGCGGGAGGTGTGGAGTGCGACATTAGAAAATTTCCTGATTACGTTTGGACTCTTTTACTGCGCCAAAGCCAATTGACCAGTGATCCAAAATTTTCTGATAGGTACCGTCTTTGATGAGCGAGTTGAGCGCAGCCTGTACCGCCACTTCCAGCTGCGAGTCTTTTGGGAACGCAATGGAAACCGGCGCATCGTTGACGCTGATCTGCCCGCTCATGGTCAGCGGTTTGACGGTTTTGACCTGCCAGGTGAGCCCTTCATACGGGCCGAAGAACATCGGTACGCGACCGCTCACCACGGCCTGAACCCCGGCCGGACGATCCGGGAAGACCGCGACATTGATAGGTGATTTACCCTGGGATTCACACGCCTTGCTGGCTTCATTCAGACGGTTAATTTGGGTGGTACCCGCGCCTGCACCAATCTCTTTCCCGCACACCTGCGTCAGCTCAGTGAACTCGGGAATATTGGCATCTTTACGGGAAATCACGCCCAGACGGGAGGCATCGTAATAGCTAACAAAATCGACCTGTTCGAGGCGTTTTTGCGTGGCGTTGATGTTGGACAGCGCCACGTCGTAGCGACCGGATTTAAGACCCGGGATGATATTGTCAAAGCCACCGGTATCGTGCCATTGCACCTGCACGCCCAGACGCTCTGCCACGGCGCTCATAATATCGATTTCACGCCCGGCCAGCGTTTTATTATCTTCCTGGTAAAAGGTGGTCGGCGGGGTATTAGGATTGGTTCCGGCGACAATATATCCACGCTTTTGGATTTCCGCCGGGAGTTTTACTTTTAATGTTTCATCTGCCGTAACGGTAAAATTATTTTTTGCCGGGACAGTTTGCTCGGCGGCAATAACCTGCTGTGTGCCGCTCAAAGCCAATAATAACGCTAAGATGCTGTGTTTTTTCATTTCGTTTTTCTGTCCCCAAAAATTACCCCCCGCACGGGGTGGCAAAATTAAATCAGAAGGCGCATACCCTAAATAATTCGAGTTGCAGGAAGGCGGCAAGCGAGAGAGTCCCGATGAGCTTACGTCGGTAAGTGATTCGGGTGAACGAATGTAGCCGACACACCTGCAACTTGAAGAATGATGGGTATATCACGGAATATATTTTGTGATTGCTATTCTGGTTGAGTGGGTAATGTGAGGGAACCAATAAAACCAGAAAAGTAATGCCAGGAATTGCATAAGTCAGCCCCCACGTGGCGTCAGCGTCGAAAACACTCACCCGCGAGCTGGCTGCTACGCTTAACGGTTTGTGTTCATAAAGATGAAGGAGCAGAGGATGAAAATAGATCTTACCGGGAAAGTTGCGCTGGTCACCGCCTCCACTGGCGGCATCGGTTTTGCCATTGCCACGGGGCTGGCTGAAAGCGGCGCCGAGGTGATCCTCAACGGGCGCAGCGAAGCGTCGGTGAACAAAGCGCTCCAGGCGCTGAAAGAACGTGTACCGGGGGCGAAATTACGCACCGCCATCGCCGATTTAAGCGGTGCCGAAGGGGTGGAAGCCCTGCTGAGCGCGGTTACGGATGCCGACATTCTGGTGAATAACGCCGGGATTTACGGGCCGCAGGATTTCTATGAAACCGACGACGCCACCTGGGAAAATTACTGGCAAACCAACGTGATGTCGGGCGTGCGTCTCTCCCGTGCACTGCTGCCGGCGATGGTGAAAAAAGGCTGGGGCCGGGTGGTATTTATCTCCTCAGAATCAGCGCGCAATATTCCTGCCGATATGATCCATTACGGGGTGACCAAAACGGCCCAGCTCTCTCTGGCGCGCGGACTGGCGAAATTCGTTGCCGGCAGCGGCGTGACGGTGAACAGCGTGCTGCCCGGCCCGACCATTTCCGACGGCTTTGCCACCATGATGCAGGATGAAGTCGCCAGAACCGGCAAGTCGCTGGAAACGCTGGCGAAAGAATTCGTGATGAGCCACCGTCCCAGCTCGGTTATCCAGCGGGCGGCCAGCGTGGAAGAAGTAGCAAATATGGTGGTTTATGTCTGTTCAACGCAGGCTTCTGCCACGTCCGGGGCGGCGCTGCGCGTGGATGGCGGCGTAGTGGACGATATTCTGTAATACGCGTTTAGCAGGGCACGCAGTCGTGCCCTGCTGGAGAACACCCTACGGCCATGCCGGGTAGAGGCGGGACATCATGATCATCAGCAGCGGCGTGGTAATGGTCGAAAGCAGGGTTGAAATCAGCATGCTGGTTGCCGTCGCCCCTTGTAACACTTTGAATTTCTGCGCCATTAAATAGACGTTTACCCCGACAGCCATTGAACCCAACAGCACCACCACCTGGCTTTCCTGCTGCGGCAAATGCAGCATCCAGGCGATAAGCCAGATAAGCCCCGGCATCAGCACCAGTTTGATCAGGCAAATGGCCGAGCTCTCGCGCAGTCCCTGGCTGATTTTATAGTGGGAGAGGCTCATGCCCAGGGTCACCAGCGTAAGTGGCGCGGCAACCTGCCCCAGCATTGAGACCGGACCATCAATAAATTGCGGGAGCGGATGGTGGGTTGCACTCCAGGCGAAGCCCGAGAAGATGCCGATAATCAGCGGGTTACGCAGCACATTCACCAGCGTTTTTCCGATACCTTTCCAGGAAAAACTACCGCTCTGCGCCCACTCCACAGAGACCGTTACCAGCGTCCACAAAATAAGGCTGTTAAAGACCAGCACCAGGGCGACCGAGGCGAGGCTCGCCGGTCCCAGCAAAATAACCGCGACGGGAATGCCGAGCATGACGTTATTAGAGAAAATACCGCCCAGACTAAATACCGATGCGGAGATCGCATCCAGGCCAAAAACGCTTTTTGCCACAATGCGCCCGACAATATAAATCAGCAGGCAACTGCCAAAATAGGCAATTAGCAAACGCATATCGACCGGCGGGCTCTGGTAGAACTTGCTCATGACCTTAAAAAGCATGCAGGGTAGCGCAACGGAGAAACAGAACCGATTAAACACGTTGCTCGCTGATTCAGGCCAGCCCGCAAAACGCCCCAAACAATAACCTAACGCAATTAATGAAAATAAAGGCGCAGACAATATCATCTGCTGCGAAAGATGCCCCAGAAAGCTCGCCGTTTCCATCCGTCACCCTGCCTGTATCATCGGAAAAATGAATCATTTTTATGTTTTTTAGCAGTATAGGGGTTTTATGTGAGTGAGTCAGAGAGGTGAAAGCAGTCTGTATAAATGCCCTGCCGTTATATTGCAGATGTATGAAGTGGCAGGAAGGTTATTTCCCGGATGCGGCGTAAACGCCTTATCCAGGCTACCAACCGCACCAGCCGTAGCCCCGGTAAGCGTCAGCGCCACCGGGGAATTCTCCCGGATGCGGCGCAAGCGCCTTATCCAGGCTATCAACCGCACCAACCGTAGCCCCGGTAAACGTCAGCGCCACCGGGGAATTCTCCCGGATGCGGCGCAAGCGCCTTATCCGGGCTACCAACCGCACCAGCCGTAACCCCGGTAAGCGTCAGCGTCACCGGGGAATTCTCCCGGATGCGGCGCAAGCGCCTTATCCGGGCTACGAACCGCACCAGCCGTAGCCCCGGTAAGCGCTGCGCCACCGGGGGCAATCAGTGCGAATAGCTTTCCCGCGCATCGGCGAAGAACGCCAGCGTCTCTTCCAGATTCTTCGCCTGCTCCTCGAGCGACATGGCGGCGGCGGAAATCTGTTGCACCAGCGAGGCGTTTTGCTGGGTGGCGCTATCCATCTGATTTACCGCCACGCTCACCTGACTCACGCCCCTGGTTTGCTCATCCAGCGCCTGCACTATTTCGGCAATCACCAGATGCACGCTTGAGACCGATTCGATGATTTGCTTCATCATCGACCCCGTCTCATTCACCAGCGCCACCCCTTTGCTGACGCGCCCGGACGACTCCTCAATCAGCGCCGAAATCTCTTTCGCCGCACTGGCGCTGCGCTGTGCGAGGTTACGCACTTCACCCGCCACCACCGCAAAACCTCTGCCCTGCTCGCCTGCGCGGGCTGCTTCAACCGCCGCGTTCAACGCCAGAATATTGGTCTGGAAGGCGATGCTGTCGATGATGCTGTTGATATCGCCAATCTTATGCGCGCTCTCATCGATCTTGCCGATGATGTCCACCACTTCGCCCACCAGCGATTCGCCCTGCCCGGCAATCTGCGCCGCGTTCTGGGTGAGTGACGTCGCCTTATGCGCATTCTCGGCGTTGTTTTTCACGGTCACGGAGATTTGCTCCATGCTCGCTGCCGTCTGCACAATCGCCGCCGCCTGCTCTTCGGTTCGGGAAGCCAGATCGAGGTTGCCCGCCGCGATTTCGCTGCTCCCCGCCCGCACGGAGTGGCTGGCATCGTTAATGCTGCCGACAATGCGCTGGAGCTGGCCTTGCATGGTATGCAGGGCATAGAAGATGCTGCTGGTATCGCCGCTACGCACCGGGATCTGATTGCTCAAATCCCCCCGCGCCACCGACAGCGCAATCTCTGACGCCTCCGTCGGCTCGCCGCCCACCGGGCGCGCAACCTTACGGGTGAACACCATTGCCACCACCACGCTGACAACGATAATACTCAGGATCATCAGGATGATGGCGTTACGCAGGTAGTGCCAGGCTTCGGCCATCACCACGCTCACCGGCGTCACAATCGCCAGCTTCCACGGCGTCTGGCTGTTACCGATCTCGATGGTGCGCCAGGTGACAAATGCCGGTTCTTTTAATATTGCATCGTCCGCGCGCACCACCGCTTCCCCGCCAATGGTCCCCGTCCAGGGTTTACCCGCTGCCGCCTTATCGGGGCTCGAAACCACTTTATTGTCGGCCGAGAGCAGTACCGCGTACCCCGCGCCATCCCACGGCTTGATTGCGCCAATCATTTTTTGCAGCGTTTCCAGCGAGAAGTCCGAGGTCACGGATCCCTGGAATTTTCCGTCGCGGATAATCGGTGCCGCGATGGAGGTCAGCATCACATCCACGCCGTTATAGGGGTAAATATACGGCTCGATAATCACCTCTTTCTGGCGCTGACGGGGCAGCAGATAGTAGTCGCCGCTGCCCGGCGTTTCATAATCCACCAGGTTGTGCAGCGCCGTGTTGCCGCCGTTATCGCGGTCAACGTAACGCGCGTAGCGACCAGCCGGATCCTGCTCTGCTTTACCGGCGAATTCCGCGTCTTTGCCATCAAATGTATTGGCTTCAAAGGCCAACGACATCGACAGGAAATCAGGATGATGATGCAGATAATCGCTCAGCAGTTGGTCCAGGCCACGGCGTTCCGCCAGCCCTGCCTGATGCAGTGACCAGGCGCTATTCCCCAAATCGCGCGCGGCGTTCAGCGCCGAGTCCAGCTGTTGCTGAACGCGTAATGATTCCGTGAGGGCAATTTGCTGCAGATGTTTTTTGGCGACCGTTTCCTGTTGTCCCATCGACTGCCAAAGCAGCAGACCAATGGTGACCAGGAACCCGGCGGTGATGGTGATAAAAATAGACGCCAGCATCAATGTTCTGGCTGTGAGTTTCTTTCGTACGCGCACAGTGCCTCGCATAGACCGTCTCCCTGTTAGTGATTAATACGGCCAACCCATATTTCATATATCGGTAAAAAACGTTTAACACTTGGCGGATTCAACTCCGAAGTGCAACGCTAAGCCGCCAATCTTAGCTCTGCAAACACCACAGACGGTTGCCTGAATCC